>NZ_JANSHP010000073.1:0-6833 GCF_047502605.1 Synechococcus sp. RC10A2 | reverse complement strand
GGCACTGTGGATGGGAAGGGGATGCGGACTGGAATGGGGCCAACATGATTGCCAAGCTTGGGGCTGTCGTAAACCAGCCTAGAGGCCCGTGGTTGGCTTGCCAACTGCAGGGCTACCGAAAGCCCGCCCTGTACTGCGAAGCAGTCAGGGCCGGGTAGTTTACTCGGCTCTTTGCCCCCATTGGCCTGGAGATCCACGCCGAAACCCCCGCCGAGATTGCCATCAGCATCACCGCCCAGCTCATCCAGGTGCGACGGGGATCCTCGAAGACAATACCCACACAAAAGGGCGAAACTTAGGCGTAGGCTTGCCGGTTAGCCGGAGGACAAGCTAGGCTAGAAAAGCGCCGCGGGGTAGAGCAGCCTGGTAGCTCGTCGGGCTCATAACCCGAAGGTCACTGGTTCAAATCCAGTCCCCGCTATAGGAACTCAACATCTGCAGGCATTGGGAGAGCTTCTCTAAGTTGTCTTGAGCCGAAGCTAGGAAGACGGTGCATGGATCCGCGGGAAATCGAGGCGTTGATACAGGCTGCCCTGCCCGGAGCCAAGGTGCAGGTAGAAGATACAGTTGGCGATGGCAACCATTTTCAGGCTGTCGTCGTAGCTGAGCAATTCCAAGGCCTCCCCCTCATCAAACAGCACCGGCTGGTGAACGAGGCCTTGAAGCCCTACCTTCAGGATGGCCGTCTCCACGCCCTAGCCCTCCGTACCTTTACCCCTAGCCAGTGGGAGCAGCTTCGGAGAGCAGCCCCCGGCTCAGCTTGAGCGGGCTTGCACTAGCCAAAGCTAATACGGAGCAGAGAAAAATCATCCTCAAGATCGGCCTTGCCGCGGAAAGACTGAATGTGCTGCAGAACGTGATCGAGGCCAACGCAGGCATGCTTGCTTAGGAAGGACTTCCAGTTCTCTATCCCCCAGATCCCTTCCGAGCTGGACACTTCGTAAACCCCGTCGCTGAACACGTAGAGACAACTGTTGGCCGGGATCCGGACTTCGTCCCTAGCAAAGTCCTGATCGGGCAAAATGCCAATGGGCAAATTGGGGGTCTTCAGCTCTAGGGGGATGGGGTCTGATTGCGCAACCAACAGAGCGGGGGGGTGGCCAGCGCTGGCAAAAGAAAGCAAGCGAGATCCCGGCTGATAGACCCCATACCAAAGGGTGAAGTACATTTCATGGTGGGATCCCATTGGGAAGGATTGGTTGAGGGCGCGCAACACCGCATCCGGCTGCCGCAGGTCTGTATCGGGCAGGCTCTGGGAACGCAACTGGTTCATCACCGACACCGACAACAACGCGGATCCCACCCCGTGCCCTGACACATCTAGCAGGTAGATGGCCAGGTGATCCTCGTCTAGCCAGTGGTAGTTAAACGAATCCCCCCCCAGCTCCTGGGAGGGCAAAAAGCACCACTCAATCGCTATTTGGTGAGGTGGGAAGTCGGCCGGCTTGGGCAAAAGCGAACGCACATAGCTGGCTGCTTCGGCCAACTCCGCCCGCAGTCGGGCCGTTTGCTGCTGCAGGTCATAGCTGAGCTGGTGCAAGCGCAGCCCAGCCCGCACCCGCGCCCGCAATTCATTGGGATCGATGGGCTTGCTGAGGAACTCATCTGCCCCGGCATCCAGGCCCTGGATGCGGTCTTCGACTTCGGTGCGAGCGGTAAGCAAAATAAAGAAGGTGGTGGAAAACTTGGGATCCGCCTTGATGCGCCGGCAGACCTCCAGCCCATCCATATCCGGCATCATCCAGTCACAGATAATCAGCCCCGGGGTTAGGAGATGAGCTTTCTCCAGCCCTTCCAAGCCACCGCTGGCCATCTCGACGGTGTAGCCCTGCCGCTCCAGGGATCGCTTCAACACCAGCCGAATCGTGGGATCGTCGTCCACAATCAAAATGGCCGTCATGACCACTGCACCTCAATCCCGAATCAACCCGAATTAAAACGCAACTCTAGCCCGTACTGGTAGGCAGACCGTTTATCCTAGCCCAGGAGTTGCGGCAGAAAAACCGGCTTGGAGGGCGGTTAGCGGAAAAGCCTCAGCAACCTCATCCCCCAGAGCTAAAGTTGCGTATCCCTTAGTGGATCCCTAAAACCGTGGTTGCACGCTACCCAAAAGCTGACCGTTTCAAGATACTGGTGGGAATAGATAACAGCGGGGGGGTTTTTGGGCAGATTCTGCTTTAGAGACTTCCATTGGACAAAGAGATACGGATCACATCTTATCCATCCTTTGCCGGTCTAGAGTGAACTTTGAGGTTAAACGGCCTTGGCTGCATGAGCGCGTCTCCTCTACCGTTATCTCCTCCGTCCGTTCGGGATTTGCAGGCGGCTTCAGCCGCGGCACCCCGCCAAGCTCCCAGGGGAGAAATCCGGCTGGAGGATCTGGACGAGAAGCAATTGCTGGCCGGCCTGTCGTCGGTGGTGCTCAACCCGGCAGCTTGGAGTTGCTTTAGCATCAGTGAAACCAGCCGCTTGCTACGCCCCCTGCAAATTTGCCCCGACTTGACCGGAACTCCCGTTCTCTCCCCAGGCGCCACTGCTGAAGTTGTCTATAAGTTCCTGCTGAGCGACGGTCGGATTGGAACCATGAAGGGGCTGATCTCGATCGAAGACTTTCGCAGCAAGCGGCTGCATTCTATTTACGAGGAACTGCGTATTGAAAAAATCATACCGGTTTTTAACGAAGCGGTTGTCGAGCAGATCATCGATCAGTTGAAGCCGATTTTTGCCCGCGACCTGGACGAGCTGCTTTGGCAAGAAAGTTTTTACTTCACCCCTCAAGATCTACGCCAGCCGGAGTTCTTGTTGCGCGGCCTGCGGCCCGAGGCGATCCCACGCCGCTTTCGGCCGCACCTGCAAAGGGTGTACTCCCACATCATAGGGGTGTGTCGCAGCTTGCCCAACATCGCTTTCCAACTGTGTCTGCGGGCCTACCTGGAGTACAACGAGGTCAAAAACAAGCATCTGTTGGCAATTCTGCTCAGCAAGTATTTTTACACGCTCTATCGCATCGGTGGACTGGACGGTTGGAAAAGTCGGGATCCGGTGGAAGTGGGATCCCTCTACTCTTCCAATCGACGGGCTCGGCTGCAGGCTCTTTCTCACCTGCTGACGCTGGACAACGACAGCGACGAACCGCTGGCAAGCCTTGGGGATCCAGGGCCGCGCGGCAGCTATTTCAGTGGAGAGGGGGAGCCTGCTGCTGGCGAGGTGCCGAGCGCAGAAGAGATCGAAAAGCTGCGGCAAGATGTGGAGGCAGCGCGCAGCCAGGCCGCCGAGGCCCAGCAGCTGGTAGCCCAATATCAAGAAGAGAAAAAACAAGAGCTGCTCAACCGCCTGCAGGATCCCAATAAGTTTCTCCTTTTCAGCCTCCATCAATTTTTCGACACTCTCCTCACATCCCTGCCGGTGGAGGTGAAAAGCGAGTACGGAGCCGTCTGGGTGCCCCGCACTTCCCACTTGGACGAAAAAGAGCGGGACAAGCTGACCGAACATTTGCACCAGATTACCAGCGAGGCCTATTTGCTGAGCATCCCCTTTGCCGAGGCGACGATCATTGGCTATTGGCGGGTTTTGGCCGATTCGTTCTACAACCAATGGGTTTTGAATCAGTACAAGCAGTTGCAAAGCTACGGAGTGGATCTAGAGCAGCAGGGCATCCAAATCCTGGAGCGCGAACGATTTTTAGATGAAGTGCAACTGCGCTTTGCTGGCCGCCACCGCGAGATCGTGACTCAAAATGTGGAGAAGATCAGCCAAATTGTGGTAGACAGCCTGGCCAAGCGGGTGGCCCTCAACACCAGCCAACAGAGCTTTCAAGCCATGCGAGCCAAATTGGCCACCGTTTTGGATATGGAGATCTCCCGCAAGGACATGGCGCAGGTACGGCGGCTGATCGACTACTTCACGGATGTGTTTTTGGGCAAGCGGGAGGAGCTGCGCTCGCCCTATCCGGTGGGCACCATCTTGCAAGTAAGGGCAGCCATCGAGCTGCGTCCCCCCGACAGTCGCACCCGCATTGGCCTGGAAATCCTAAACCAGATCTACCGCGAGTACATGCCTGTGCTGCAGCAAGAGTAGGGGCAGGGATCCCAGGGGCTGGCAAGTTTTGGGCACAATGGGGACTGGTGTGCTGTTTAGGGTTGGAGACGGCAAGTTCCCATGCGCTACCGCCAGCTTGGCCACAGTCCTCTGCAGGTTTCGGAGATCTGCCTCGGCACCATGACGTTTGGTGAGCAGAATACCCAGACTGAGGCTTGGGAACAGCTCGATTACGCAGTAGAACACGGGATCAACTTCATCGATACGGCTGAGATGTACCCGGTGCCGGCGCGGGCGGAAACCCAGGGAGCCACAGAACGCTACATCGGCGAGTGGCTGCAGCACCAGCCGCGGGAGCGCCTTGTCATCGCCACCAAGATCACCGGCCCGGGGCGGCCCTGGCACTGGATCCGCGGCGGGTCTCTCTCGATTAGCCGCAACAACCTCAAACAGGCGGTGGCCGGCAGCCTCAAGCGCCTGAAAACCGACTACATCGACCTCTACCAAATCCACTGGCCGGATCGCTATGTGCCCCTGTTTGGGGGCGTGGCCTACGATCCCTCTCAAGAGCGGCCCACGGTTCCCATTGCCGAGCAACTGCAGGGTCTGGCGGAACTGGTGCAGGAGGGCCTGGTGCGCTACATCGGCCTGAGCAACGAAACCCCTTGGGGAGTCTGCGAGTTCTGCCACGTGGCCGAGCAGTTGGGCTTGCCCAGGGTAGTCTCGATTCAAAACGCCTATAGCCTCCTCAACCGCACCTTTGAGATGGGGCTGGCGGAGGTCTGTCGCCACGAACAGGTAGGGCTGCTGGCCTACAGCCCCCTGGCCTTTGGGCTGCTGACGGGCAAATACCTGGGGGGCGCCAAGCCGCCGGGATCCCGTTTGGCCCTGTTCGAGGGCTTTGGCCAGCGCTACCGCAAGCCCAATGTGGAAGAGGCCGTGGCTGCCTACGTGCGCATTGCCCGCCAGCACGGCCTGACCCCTGCCCAGTTGGCTTTGGCCTTTGTGCGCAGCCGTTGGTTTGTCACCAGCACCATCATCGGGGCCACCAACCTGGCCCAGCTCAAGGAAAACCTCAGTTGCCTCGAGGTGGAGCTGTCGCCTGCGATCCTGGCAGAAATTGAGGCGGTGCACCAGCGCTACCCCAATCCCGCCCCGTGAAACTTCGGAAACCGATAGAACTTTTCAGGAGATTTTTTCGTCTAGGGTTACGGAGTGGGTAACTCCATCCGGCTCTTCTTCGATTGTTGATTGTTTGGGCCGATGTCTTTTCTTAGAGCCTTTCTAGCAGGTGGCGAGGAGTTGTAGGGGATGCGTGAGTTTTCTCTTTGGCAAAGTTGGAAGGCGGCAGCCGTGATAGCGAGCTGGGGCAGTTTGTTGCTGGTTGCGGATCCCGTTTGGGCGCAACTTTCCGATATCAGCACCTACTGGGGCGCCCAGTACATCGCCGGGCTCAATGAGCGGCAGATCATCGGCGGCTTCCCAGACGGCACCTTTCGCCCCAACGAGTCGATTACGCGGGCCCAGTTTGCCGTTATCGTCACCAAAGCTTTTGGGCTAGATACCAACGTCCCTGTGCGCCCCTTTGCCGATCCCATTCCCAGTTGGGCAGCTCCCTCCATCGGCGCGGCGGCAGCAGCGGGGTTGGTTTCCGGCTTTCCCGACGGCACCTTCCGTCCCAACGATGTCCTCACCCGCGCCCAGGCCATCACCGTTCTGACCCGCGCCGCCACCAACGGCAGGCTCCTCGAGGATCCCGGTCAAATTGAAGCCATTCTGTCCGGCTTTACCGATGCCAATTTGGTTCCCAATTTTGCCCGCGCCCCCATCGCGACAGCAGTTCAAGAAGGTCTGTTGGTGCTCTACCCTGATCCCACCCGACTGAATGCCCAGGCGGTGGCCACGCGGGGGGAAGTGGCGGCTCTCACCTACCAAGCGCTGGCCAAGGTGGGCCGGGTGCCCAGCCTAGACCCGCCTGTGGGAGCTGCCATCCCCGGGCCAGGGATCCGCACCGAGCTTCTGGCTCAGGTCCCCCCCACGCCTGAGCCCCTGGCCACGCCGGATATCCCCGTGGAGCCGCTGGTGGAAACGCTGCCCGCCGCCCCAGAGGTGAGAACTTTCTTTGCCCGCGAGGAGCTGGGATCCGTCAAGCCGGGAGATACCTTGACGGTGTATTTGCTGGGATCGCCAGGGGCGCAGGCGTCTTTCTCCATTCCCGGCATTGCCTACAACCTGCCCCTGCAGGAAACCCGCCCCGGCCAATACGAGGGCAGCTACACCTTCCGCAGCCAAGACCGGGCCTCGGAAGCGCCAGTATTTGCCCGTCTGGAGCGGAATGGGCTGGTGACCCTGGTGCGATTGCCGGACAAAACCATCAGCATCGGTCGGGTGACCGACACCACCTTCCCCACCATCAGCGACCTGGCGCCGCCCAACGGAGCGGTGACCGACAACCCGCGCCCATCCATCTCCGCTCGCTTTCAAGATGACCAGGGAATCGACCTCAATAGCTTTACCCTGCTGGTGAACAACGTGGACGTTACCGCCCAAGCTCAGCTCAGCCGCACCGGCTTCGCCTACACCCCAGCCGAGCCGCTGCCCACCGATCGACCGACCTTGATTGCCGTCCAAATTGCCGATACCAGCGGCAACACCGCCATCCAGCAGTGGTCTTTCCAGGTGCAGGCCGCCCAGCCCACACCCACTCCAACGCCCACCCCTACGGCGACGCCCACGCCGGCAGCAGCCCCCTCGCCCACCCCACCGCCCGCCGCGGCGACCCCACGCGCCGCCCC
>NZ_JANSHP010000072.1:0-52577 GCF_047502605.1 Synechococcus sp. RC10A2 | reverse complement strand
CCTACGACGGTGGCCAGGGCGGCCCCTGAGTTCAAGCCAAACAGCACCACCGCCGTTGCAATGGCCACCTCAAAGTGGTTGCTGGCGCCGATTAAAGCTGCCGGAGCCGCATCCTCATAGCACAAGCCCAGTTTCTGGGCTGCCACATAGGTGATGCCGAAAATGAGGTTGGTTTGAACGAAAAGAGGCACTGCGATCAACAAAATGTGGAAGGGATTTTCCACAATGAGATCCCCTTTAAAAGCAAAAAGAAGCACCAACGTCACCAGCAAGGCGGCGATGGCAATGGGGTTGAGGTAGCGCAAAAAAGCTTTTTCAAACCATTCCCGGCCCTTGGTTTTGAGAATCCAATAGCGGGAGGCTGCTCCTGCAACTAACGGTAGGCCCACATAGACGGCCACCGACAGCAAAATGGTTTGCCAGGGCACCGTTAAATCGCTCATGGCCAGCAGCCAGCGGCCCAGCGGTGCGTAGAGGAAGAGCATGGTTAAAGAGTTCACCGCCACCATCACCAGGGTGTGGCCCTGGTTGCCATAGCTGAGATAGCCCCACATCAGCACCATGGCTGTACAAGGAGCAATGCCCAACAAAATGGCCCCGGCAATGTAGGAGCTGCTGAGGCTAATCTCTGTGCCGCGGATGATTTCCGTGCCGGTTATCCAAGGGGCAAACAGCCACCCCAAAAAAACTGGGCGATCACCACCATGGTAAAGGGCTTCACCAGCCAGTTCACGGCCAGGGTCAACAGCACTGGCTTGGGAGATTTCAAAGCATAGGCTGCCTGGCCGAAGTCAATTTTCACCATGATGGGATACATCATGAAAAACAGGCAGACGGCAATGGGAAGGGAGACCTGATAGAGGCTCAAGGCATCCAAAGCCTCGGCCACGCCCGGAAACCATCGCCCCAGGAGGATCCCGGCAACAATACACAGGGCCACCCAAAGGGTGAGATAGCGCTCAAAAAAGCTCAGGGAGCCGCCGCTGGGGAGAGCTTTGGGGTCAGATGCGGTTAGGGCCATGATCAAAAGCCGCGTTCCTGTGTGCTCTGTCAGGATACATCAAAACAACTTGTTTGGTATGCCCCCAACTTACCCAGAGGCGGGATCCCTCCGGAGAAAGGTAGTGGCAGCGGCGTAAAATGGAGCTGGCAAGCGGAGGAGAAGCAAAAAGTGATCAAACCCCACTCTGCCCATCTGTTGACCCCCGACTTCCGCCTCAGCTTGGCAGTGCTGGCTTTGGCGGTGCCGCTGTTGTGGCTCTCGTTTTGGCTAGGGTTGGGAGTGGGGTTGTTTGGCCTGTTTTTGCTGGTACAGACCTGTCTGATCGGGCTGGCCTTTACCCGCACGGCGCTGCAGGTCTACAGCGGCTCCCGGCGCATCCGCGAGTTCCCCTACAGCGAGTGGCAGGACTGGCAGATCTTCTGGCGGCCGGTGCCGATTTTGTTTTTCTTCCGAGAAAGCCGGAGCATTCACTTTTTGCCGATGCTCTTCAACCCGGTCGAGCTGCGCATCTGCCTGGAGGAGCGGCTAGGCCACCTGCACGCCCGACGGCAGGGATCCCCTTTCCACCCATCAGGCCGATGAGCGGTTCCGGGGGCTGGGTTTGGCAAGAGGCAGGGAGATGGCGTTGGCTGCAGTGTCAACTGCTGGCGGGGTGGCCCCATGCTTTTGGCTGTCGTCAAGCTTCCCCCTATCAACCAGCCGATATGGCCGACCAGTTGCAACTCCTCCCAGAACGAGCTGCGTGGGGCCACCAGGTGCATGGCTGTCGCTGGACGTGGGCGGATGCAGTTGTCTTCTCCCAGGGGAGGGCTTCAGGTTCTCACGTCGGGGAAGGGAGTTTCGCCCGTCCCGAAGCAGATGCCGTGATCGCCCGTCGCCCAGGGGACTCGGCCTGGGTTTGCACTGCCGACTGTGTGCCCATTTTGGTGGCCAGCCCCCACTGGGTGGCCGCAGTTCACGCCGGCTGGAGGGGGACGGCTGCCGGTATCCTGACTAAGGTGCTGCAGGCCTTTCTCCAGGGGGGGATCCCTGCCAGCCAAATCCGCATTGCCCTGGGGCCGGCCATCTCCGGGCCAGCCTACCAGGTTTCTCAGGAAGTGGCCGAGCAGGTGCTGCAGTCGCTGCCTTCAGGGGTAGACCCACAACCTGCCCTCTGGCCAGATCCTCTGCCGGGTAAGGTGCGCCTGGATCTGCGCTGGATCAACCGCGCCCAGGCCGAAGCTCAGGGGATCCCGCCGGAGCACATCGCCATCAGTCCTCATTGCACCTTTGGCCAGCCTCAGGATTTCTTTTCCTATCGCCGCGAGGGGGCCTTAGAGGATGACCAGGGCCGTCGTTGCGTGCAGTGGTCGGCGATTGGCCTGCCAAAGGCGGCTTTTGACAAATCCTAGCTGCCAAAAATAGCAGCTATAATTGCCCTCAAAACTCAACCCTATCTCGCGGGGGAGGGATCCCATGCTTTGCCGGCTTGCCCTTCGGGGGTTGGTTTGGGTGGCTTTGTCTTTCCCTTTTGCCTTTGTCGGAGAAGCCCCTGCCCAGACCTCTCTGACGGGCATCAACCGCGACAACGTACTGCAACTGAACATCGGGCCCGGACGCCGCCTGGCTCCAGGGCCCGCAAAGGGTTCCGGCTCCGAGCAAGGCCAGGATCCCACCGTTCCCTCGGCGCTGATGTGGGCAGAGTGGCATATCCGCGCCAATGTTTGTACCGGCAACCTATCTGCCGAAGAATTGGCGGAGCTGTTTCCCTTGGTCAACCAAGAGTTAGTAGATGCCGTTTGTCAAGGGGGAAGTTAGCCGGCTTGCCCAGGCAAGCGGTAAGGTGAAAAGAAAGCTCTCAGGTTGCTGCTGCATGGATTTTGAGAAGCTCTTGGAGGAATGGGTGGCAGCCTTCACCCAGGCGGCGGAAGAAAGCCTCACCGCTTTGGAAGCCGCCCTGACGGAGTTGGCGGAACACCTGGCCGCGCCTCTCCAAGAAACCCTTCGGCAGTGGGAAGCCTTCTGGAGCCTGGAGGAGGAGCCGCAGCCCGGTTCAGAGCTCGATGAGGAAACGTTCAACCCTGCTGGGGGGGAGTCCTTCAGCACCAGCCGTTTCTTCGTCAGCCCACTGGGGTTCGGGGGTGTAGTTGTTTATACTTATGTCGCTTCGCCGCCTGGCTGGATTGGGGATCCCACCTGTCGCTACAATGCCCTTTCCCCGGAGTTGCGCTGTGCCGTCAACCCCTATGGCCCCTGTGAAGGCTGCCCCCACTATGAGCCGCGAGAGCGGAGCCCTTCGCGTTAGCCGGCCTGAGGGCTTTCGCCATGCAGGGTAGCCGCCTCATTGTTGCTCTAGATACCGCTTCTTGGGAGCAGGCCCTGAAGTGGGTGGATCGCCTGCCCCAGGTGCTGTGGTGGAAGGTGGGCCTGGAGCTGTTTACGGCTGTTGGCCCTCAGATTTTGCAGGCCCTTAAGGAACGGGGCAAGCGCATTTTTCTCGATTTAAAGCTGCACGACATTCCCCACACAGTGGGGCGGGCCGCTCAGGTGGCCGTTGGTTATGGGGTGGATCTGCTCACCGTTCATGCCGCTGGCGGCAGTGCCATGTTGCGGGCAGCAGTGGCCGCCACCCAGGGCAGTTCTTGCCGGCTGTTGGCAGTTACTCTTCTCACCAGCCTTGGCCCCGACCAGGTGCGGCAGGAGTTGGGCGTTGAACGAGATCCCGGCGACTATGTGTTGCAGTTGGCGCGGCTAGCTCTGGATCAAGGCGTGAGCGGGCTGGTCTGCTCCCCCCAGGAAGTGGGACGGCTACGGCAGGCTTTGGGGCCGGAGGTGCTGCTGGTAACCCCAGGGATCCGCCTTGGGGATCCAGAAGCGGAGGACGACCAGCGGCGGGTCTGCACCCCTGCGGCAGCGCTGCGGGCGGGGGCCGATTATTTGGTGGTGGGCCGCCCCATCACGGCGGCTGCGGATCCCGTTTCGGCCTGGCAACGCTTTCAAGCTGTAGAGGAAGCGATCGGCTGAGGATTGGGGCAATGCCGTTCCTAGGCTGGTGTAGCCGGCGAAGAAGACAAGCGGGCGGGTATCTTTTCCCCCACCCCGCCCGAGGGGGGTGGCGGATAGGTTTGTCGGCGGCTTTGGGGTTGTGCTGCCTTACTGCCACAGCAGCCAGAGGAGAAGTTTGTGCTGCCGATCCGCAAACCTGGGCTGAAGCCCTGACAGAGCAGTTGCCCTTGTTTCTCAATTTGGCCTTGAGCCGCGCCCGCTCAGACTTTCAGGTGGTGTTGGTGGGCCGGCCAGAGGCCGAACTCCTCTCTGCCGAGGAGCTGGCCCAGCTTCTGCCGGATAGCCCAGCCGCCTCGGCTTCCCAAGGCTTTCGCTTGTATTTCACCACGCTGGAGCGCCGCTTGGTTCTGCCCCAGCAGCCCGAGCGGGAGGATAACCCCCTAGCCGGTCGGCGCAGCGAAACCCTGCAACTGGCTTATGAAGCTTATGTGCTGCGGGCTACACCTGGGGATCCCTGGCAACTGGTGCGCCTGCAGGTTACCGGCGCCGGTGTTCCTGTCCGCGACGTCACCGAAGGACTGACCGCCCAAGCCATTCGTCGCTGGCAGGAGGCTGGGTGTCCCTTGACGGGCGATCTAGAGTTGACTAGGCCTACCCTATGAAGTTTCCCCCCGCCATGCCTCCTCAGGGCAAACGGCTGTCTCGTCCCTCTTTTCCTCAACTGAGCCTGTCCAGGGCGGACAAACGTCGGCACCACCGCCCAGACGGGCTCAGTTGGGTGAGCCACTGGCTGCTGTGGGGAGGGATGGGGTTGCTGCTGGGTCAGCGGCTCCGCTTTGTGGGGCAACCGGCTCAGATGCTGTGGTGGCGCGCTGTGCCCATCAGTGGCCCTGAGGGATCCCTGCCCCCTGTCCAAGCGGAACTGCCTCTCTACCATTCAATTGCAAACGGGCTACTGCCCTGGCTGGCTGAGGGAACCGGGATCCCCCCCGAAGGGATCCTGCGAGCTGTCTCGGCCCTGGCCTGCCTGGTAATCCTGCTGTTGTGCTGGAGCTGGGGCAATTTCTGGAGCGCTGGCCTGTGGGGACTCAGCCCCTGGGTGCTGACCCAGGGTTTGGAGCCGGGCAACGAGATCTTGGCCAGCCTGGTCTTGTTGGTCAGCAGCGGTGTTGGACCGGGATCCCGCCTGCGCTGGGGGGGTTTGGCGCTGGCCTGTGCCTTGAGCTACAAAGTTTGGCTCTTGGCCCTGCTCTGGGGGGCGCTATGGACTAGCCAACACTGGCCGCGGCAGCGGTTGCAAGGGCTACTCTGGCTGCTGCTGGTGATTGGCCTCTCCTGGTTGCTGCGGGTCGAGCTGCCCGCCGATCCCTTCACCGGGACAGAGCGCTTTCCTACGGCGACGGTGTCCTATTCGCTCACCAGCCAAAGCGGCCTGGCTGTTCTGGCCACCTTGATGTTGCCCTTGGGGCTGGCCTTGGTGCGGCTGGGTTGGCCCTGGGCGGAACGCCAACAAACCCTGCTCAGCTTGGCTGGTTTGGGCCATGTCCTGTGGATGGGGGTGCTAGCAGCTTGGCTTTGGGATCCCCAGATGAACCTGTTGCAGCAAAGCGCCCGTTGGGGCCTGGTGGCCCTGCCCTTTTTGTGCCTGAGTGCCGGTGGCGTCTTGGCGGAGATCCCCTGCCGGGGCTGGCGACAGTTTTTGGGATCCCTGCTCTTAGCCAGCTCGTTCTTGTTATCGTGGCAAGCGTTGGCCTGAGTTCTTCTCCTGCCTTGAAGATTCGGATGCGGCCCCTCTTAGAGACCCTGTTCGCCCGGCGGGCCCAGGCGGTGATCCCGCCTCCTGTTGGCGCGGAGATCGCTGGGGCGGTGCCGGTAGTAACCAGTTTTACCTTTGGCCTGGCGGATCCGCGGTTGTTTCCCAAGGCCGACCTGGCGCGGGCGACAGCGGAGGTGTTGGCGGAAGATGGGGATGCTGCCCTCAATTACGGCGGCACCTTTGCCGGGTTGATCGAGGTGGTGCAGCAGTTGATGCGGGCCAGAGGGGTGGAGGCGCAGCCGGAAAACCTCTTGATCGGCTATGGCTCTGGGCAGATCCTTGGCCTCTTGCCCCAGGTCTTTGTGGAGCCGGGGGATGTGGTGATCGTGGAGGGGCCCACCTTCATGGGGGCGGTCAGCCGTTTTGCGGCGGCAGGGGCGCGTCTGATCTCGATCCCGGTGGATGGGGAGGGCATGGTGGTGGATCGCCTGGAAGAGGTGTTGCGCGAGCTAGCCCGCCAAGGGATCCCACCCCGCTTTATCTACACCATTCCCACCTTTCACAACCCTAGGGGCTGCACCCTCTCTTGGCCGCGGCGGCAGAAGCTGCTGCAGTTGGCGGCTGAATACGGCGTGGTGGTGGTGGAGGACGAGGCCTACTACGACCTGCGCTTTGTCGGGGATCCCTTGCCCAGTTTGGCCGCGCTGGATAAAGAGGGCTGGGTTCTGCACGTGGGCACCTTTTCCAAGATTGTGGCGCCGGGGGTGCGGGTGGGCTGGGCCTGTGGCCATCCCGAGATCATCCGCCGCTTGGAGATGTTTCGCAGCGAGGGATCCCTGGGGCCTTTTTTGGGCCGGGTGGTGGCCCGATACTGCGGGGAAGGCCGCCTAGAGAGCCACATTCAGCTTTTGATCCGCCGTTACCGAGAAAAGTGCCACCTGATGTTGGAGGCCATCGCTCAATGTTTTCCCCCTGAAGTCAAGGTGGAGGCCCCTGGGGGTGGATTCTTTATCTGGTGCGAGCTGCCCCCTCCCCTGAGTGCCAACACCTTGCTGGAGGCCACCCGAGCGCTGGGGGTAACTTTCTTGCCGGGTACCCACTGCTTTGCTGATGGCCAAGGGGATCACGCCCTGCGCCTCGCCTTCAGCTACCAACCGGAAGAGCGCATCCTCAGCGGCATCCAGATCCTCGGAGAGCAACTGTACAAACTCATGGGCCAACGATCAATATAGGAAAAAGAATCTGCTAGGGCAGCCACAAAGCGGCTCTTAACCTTCGGGGATTAGTAGGTTGGTCGCTCCAAATTGCGTTGAAACCGTTTGCCTTGATCCCCAGCTCCTTTTGTCCTTCGGGAGAGAAGTTGGGGGTGAGGGGAAAGTAAGAGGAATCGAGACAAGCTATTTCGCTGCTCTTCGGAGCAGCCATATTTGAATGGATGCAGCAGCGCTGCAAGCTCTTTGCTGTGCCGGCAGAGGAACTCTTAAAAACCTGCCACTTGCCGTCTGGGACGTCGCCCCAGCACGTTGAGGATGAAAACTCCCGCCACACCCAAACAGAGGAGCAGCGCCACCGGATTATGCACTATCGATGAGACTAAAATAGTCGTCCCTGTTAAAACCAAGGCTATGAAAAAGGTGACCACTCTCGTCATAGATCGCCCCAGGCCGCTTAGAAAAGGAAAGATGCTGAGCATCGTATGAAGGGGGACGAAGAAAGAGTCGGCCCCGATCCACATCATCAAGAATCCCACAAAGCGCAGGATCCAAGTCAGGGCATTGTGTTCGGCAGCAAGACGCTCAATGGCTGCAAATCGATCGCTGGCAAATAGCCGATAAAATCGAATGCTGCGCGGCCCCAGGTAGCTCTCTAGGCTGTTAGGGGTGGCCAAACGACCAAAGACAGTTACTTGAGTTTCGCTGTACAAGGCAGTGTACGAAGTTCGCATATCGCCAATTTGTGGATTGGCCAGGGTTCCCCGCCCCTTGAAAACATAAAAGCCTTCCACCCTAGCTGGGATCCCCGGGATCAACGTTTGGGGCTCCAGAGGAACAGCGTAGGGAGTTTCGATCTGCAAATCTTGCATTCCAATTCGGTAATTCCCAATTTGAGCCTGGCTGACTCAAAAGAGTTGGCTGGAAAAAGCCATCGGTGGGTTGACGTGCTCACTGCTGCGATAAAACCGGCTTGAATCTTCGGGGTTTTCCGTCCAGACTTTGGTGTAAGTATAGATTGTCTCTCTGACTTCCGATCCGCCAAACTCCTCTTGAGTGCGAGTTTCTTTTTCCTCTTCCCATTCCTCTTCCCAAGCATACATTTCCGCCTTGCGCCTGACGGCAATATACGGCCCTGGCCGCAGGAAGAGATTATCGCCCAAAAGCTCATTGCTGGTAATTGGGCCTGTGAGCGATACTAAGCTTCCAAGAGGCGCAGAGGGCGAGCCCAATGGACTGATTTCAATGGCCCCAGTTGCCACTTGGGCAAGGTTGACCCGCCCCTCATTCCAAAACAAAAGCCAGAACGATCCCAAAAATAAAATCAATCCAACAAACACTGATACAAAAGAACTGGCCAGCCGCGAGCCAAACCCAACCCGCTCTACCTATCTATAACGCTCAGCCATAGCCCTGTCCCCAGCGATGACTTCAGTCTAGCACAGCCCCTTCTATTTATCCATGAAATCTAGCCGTTTTATAGAATTATAGAATTCAGAGCAAGTTTTTAACTTTTCCAAACTTATGTCTATTCCAGAAGTAGATTGCACCTCGTACAGGTTATGAGAACCCTATTTTTCAGCTAAGAATTGATTAAGCAATGTCCCCCCTTACAGCCTTGACCAGGCGCCGGAAAAACTGCCCCACGCCCTTCACCAGATGGGGTGCCGATTCTGGGCGAGGCGGGATCCCTGCCATTAGGGTGTAGTAGTCATCCAAAAGGTCGTGCTCTTCCGGAGAAACGGCGTTGTCGGCCATCATCAGGTTGCCGATTGCCCCCAGAAGTTGTAGGCGCTCGGTTTCGGTGGCCTGGGCGAGATAATCGGCCATCCAGCGCTCCGTTTGCGCCATCGGAATGGGCTCTTGGATCAGCTCTCGCAGCTCGGCATCGTGCTCCAAACCATAGCGGCGCAGCAGGGATCTCAGATAGGCCAACTCCTGCGGCTCTAGGTGCCCATCGGCCCAGGCGGAGCCGGCCACAATTTTGAGGATGAGCCGATGTTGGGTTGTCGGGTTCATGGCGGGATCCCTTGTCGCTAGAGGTGCCGCTGGCGGTCGGGGTTCTGGGGCCCTGAGCGAGCTGGGAAGGGGCTGGCCAGGGGCAGTCTCACTCGGCGAGGCCGCAGGCGCGTTTTAACCAGGCGGCATCTTGTTCTGACAAGGTGGCGTGGTGAATGGCGTAGACCTGGCGGTGATACTCCTCAAGCCAAGCCCGCTGTGCCTCGTCCAAGAGATCCCAATCGATCAGCCGCCTATCGAAAGGGATCCAAGTCAGGGAGCGAAAGCCCATCCAGCCCTCTGGCTCCGGAATTGCAATCACTTCGTAGAGGTTCTCTAGGCGAATTCCACCCCAGCCCGGCTGGTAGTAGCCCGGCTCGATACTGGTGATCATGCCTACCTTGAGGGGGGTGCTGGCGCGGCGGTGGATCCCGTTGGGCCCCTCGTGGACGTTCAAAAAGGCGCCGACACCGTGGCCGGTACCGTGGCCGTAGTCCAGCCCCGCTTGCCAAAGGCTGGAACGGGCAATGCCATCCAAGGAGACGCCGTAGGTATCGGGGGGGAAGATCTGACGGGCGCAGTGAATGTGGGCTTTGAGCACCTCGGTGTAGCGCCGCCGGCACAGGGGATCCGCCGGTTGCGGGCCAATCCAGAGGGTGCGGGTAGCGTCGGTCGTGCCCCCCAGGTAGTGGGATCCGGAATCCAACAGAAACAACTCGCCTGTCTGCAAGAACTTCTGGGGATCGGGGGTGCCGTAGTGGACGATGGAGCTGTTGGCGCCGGCCCCGGCAATGGTGTTGAAGCTCAGGCCCACCCAATCCCCTTCCTCGCGGTAGTGGGCCTCCATAACAGCGGCCACATCGGCTTCGCTGATGGGGATCCCTGCTTGGATTTGCCGGTCAATCCAGGCCAGGGTGCGGATCTTGGCCCGGCTGGCTTTGCGGTTGGCCAGGCGCATCTGCTCCAGCTCGGTGGGGTTTTTGACCGCCTTGAGGAGATCCACGGGGTGATCCAACTCGCGACAGGTTGCCCCCCGCAGCAGCTCTTGCGTGCCCTGGGTAGTCTGCTTGGGATCTACTCCCACTGGCCCGTAGCGCTCGGCCCACTGGGGCAGTTGTTCCCGGTAGGCCTCGTAGGGCCAGAGCTCTACCCCTGCCTCAGCCAGCACTTGCTTTGCGGAGGGAGTGAGGCGCTCCAGATCAGTAAACAGGGCAACCCTCTCCAGGGCAACTAGCGCATAGGCGCGGAAGACCGGGTTGTAGGGAATGTCGGAGCCGCGCAGGTTAAACAGCCAAGCTACCTGATCCAGTTTGGTTAGGGGCAACAGTCCCACCCGCTTGCGGCGCATCTCCTGGCGCACCTGGGCCAGCTTGTCGCTGGGGGGGGCTCCGCAGAGCTGGGCAGGGACAGGGTAGATGGGTTGCTCCAAGAGGGCTTGGCTAGATTCCTTGGCCAGCTTGTCCAGTGGGTTTTCGCTAACCGGCACCAGCAGCACTCCTCCGGCTTGGGCGTGGGCTTGCAACTGGCGGTAGGTGGCCACCGACACCGTAAAAGGATCCACCCCCAGGCGAAAGCCGGATCCCAGCTCTTCCACGATCTCCATCAGGCTGGGCTGATCCGGCAGGCCGCCTTTGATCACCGTAAACAGGTTGGGATCCACCTCCCGCTCCGCCTGCTCGTGGTAGCGGGGATCCACCCACAGCCAGGCGCGGTCTTGGCTGATTAGGGCATCGCCCACCGAGCCGGTAAAGCCCGTGATCCACTGCCGCCGCTTGCGATATTCCAGCAAATACTCATTGAGGTGCTCATCAGCCGAGGGCACCCAAAAGCCATCGAGATTTTGTTCCTGCAAAAGCTGGCGCAACTGCTGCAAACGAGTGGCAATATCCAGGCGGGGCAGGGTTTGGAGCATGGTGGGGATGAGAGGGAGATCTGGGCCGATGACCTTAGAGACCAATATAGTTCTCTTTACCTTGGGAAAGCAGATGGGAAGAGAGGAACCGGCTACCTAGGCCGCTGGTCAACTGCGAAGCAGTAGCCAAGGGCTTCTGCGTTATTGCTAGGCGACGCGGTTGCGAACGCACCGCTCTAACTCCCCTCTCCCTCTGGGAGAGGGGCTGGGGGTGAGGGCTGAGATTCGGGAAAGCCGGCCTCTCGCCAAGCGCGGATCCCGCCGTCCATGGAGATCACGCGGCGGTAGCCCATCTTTTGCAGGTTATCGGCTGCCAGCGCCGAACGAAAGCCGCCGCCACAATAGAGGACAATCTCGGCTTCTTTGTCTGGGATCACCTTCTCGATGTCCCGCTCGATAATGCCTTTGCTGAGGTGAATGGCGCCGACGATGTGGCCGGCCTGCCACTCCGACTCTTCCCGCACGTCGACCAAATAAAAGGGATCCCCTTGCAGTTGTTTCTGCCTGACTTGCTCGACTGTCAGCTCTTGGATGCGGCTTTTGGCCTCGTTGACCAAAGCTAAGAAAGCAGGGGAGTGGTGGGACGCCATGCACACCTCGCCGAGAACCCAGCTCCCAGGATAAACCCAGGCCCACTCCAGTGAGGCAACGCCAAACCTCAAAACCTCGATCCTCAGCAAGCTAAACTAAAGAAAGGCAGATTTGCCGCCGGAGGCCCCCAGTTTGAGCTTCCAATCCACCCTTTCCCAACTGCTTGGGTTCCTTGCTCTGACTTTGAGCTGGGGGATCCCTTTGCCCAGCAAGGCAGCGGCCCAGGCTGCCCCCTTGCCTCTGGAAAGCGGGATCCAAAAACAGGTCTCCGCCCCGGCACCGGCTCCCTTGGTGAAGTGGCTGCAAGAGCAAATAGAGGCCGCCAACCGGCGGGATCTGGAGGAGGTGATGGCCGGCTATAGCCCCGACTTCCGCCACCGCGACGGCCTGGATCGGCAGGGGGTGGAAAGGGCCATTCGCAAGCTGTGGGAGGCCCATCCCCAGCTGACCTACGCAGCGGAAATTCTCTCTTGGCGGCGGCTAGGCCCTGAGATCGTGGCCGAGATCGCCAGCCAAGTGCAGGGATCCCAATCTTCAGCGCGGGGGGAGTTTCAGGTGCAGGCCTCTGCCCTGGTGCGCAACCGCTACCGCCCGAATGCGGCCAAGCCGGAGCAACTGCTGTTGGTGGAGCAGGAAGTGCTGCGGGAGGCCAGCACCCTCACCTCCGGCTCGGCGCCCCCCACCGTCACCTTCAGGTTGCCGGAGGTGGTCAAGCCGGGATCCCCCTACTCGCTGCAGGCCATTGTGGCCGAGCCCCTCGCCCAATCTTTGCTGTTGGGCGCCGTCGAGGAGCAGCCCGTGGCTGCGGCCGGCTACTTAGATCTAACTTCGTTTGCCCTTGAACCTCTGCAGGCGGGCGGGCTCTTCCTGCAGGCAGATGCGCCGCCAGAAGCTGGCGCCCGCTGGCTCTCGGTGATGCTAGTCAACCAGAGTGGCCTTGTTGTCGAAAGCCGGCGCCTCGTCATTCAACCCTGAGGGATCGACAGCCCTTAAGGACTCTTGACCTGGGTAGTTGTTGAGATCTTTTGGGCGAAGCTGAGATTTGAGAGGTCTGGAAGCCCTCGGAAGATTTCTGCTCGACTCCAAGCCCCGGCGGTCGTCGAAAACTTGCAGAAAAACTATCCGCTCTCCCCCACCACCCAGGCAAAACAGGCGGTCCAGGAGAGAGCGGTCTAGCGGGCCTTCAACTGGAACCTGACTGCCGGGAGGAACTCCAAGCGAGCCAGAACGCGAAGACTCCTCAGCAAGCTAAGGATCTGAGTTCAGGCCGTTAGAGAACAGCCCCGGCGCACAGCCGGCTGAACCCAACTTGACGACCCTTACAACAACTACTATCTGGCATCCGCTGGAACCTCCCTTACTCAACGACATCCTGAGGCTAGCACAAATCTTTACCAAGGTGGCGGGCCGGATCCCTTCCCCTCAGGCCAAGGAGACTGAGAACGAGGCAACGGCGTAGGATAGAAGGACGCCCTTTAGCCTGCTCAAGTTGCCGTGGACTACAAAAGTACCCTCAACCTGCCGCAAACCCAGTTTCCCATGCGGGCGGAGGCTGCCAAGAGGGAGCCCGCCATCCAAGCCTTTTGGCAGGAAGAGCAAATCTATCAGCGTCTGTCGGAGAACAATCCTGGGGATCCCTTTGTGCTGCACGATGGGCCGCCCTATGCCAATGGCGACATCCACATGGGCACCACCCTCAACAAGATCCTCAAGGACATCATCAACAAGTACCACCTCCTGCAGGGGCGCAAGGTGCGCTATGTGCCCGGCTGGGATTGCCACGGTCTGCCCATCGAGCTGAAGGTGTTGCAAAGCCTCTCCCCCCAGGAGCGGCAGAGCCTCACCCCCCTACAACTGCGGCAAAAGGCCAGAGAGTACGCCTTGCACTACGTCAACGTGCAGCGGGCCAGTTTTCAGCGGCTGGGGGTATGGGGAGATTGGGATCGGCCCTACCTGACCCTATCGCCGGAGTACGAGGCGGCCCAGATCGAGGTGTTTGGCCAGATGGCCCTTAAAGGCTACATCTACCGCGGCCTCAAGCCCGTCCACTGGAGCCCCAGCTCCCAGACAGCCCTGGCGGAAGCGGAGCTGGAATATCCCGACAACCACATCTCCCCCAGCATCTACGTAGCTTTTCCTCTGCAGAGCCTCAGCCCGGCGGCGCAGCCGATTTTGGAGCCCTTCTTGCCAGGCCTGCGGGCGGCCATCTGGACGACTACCCCGTGGACGATCCCGGCCAACTTGGCTCTCTGTTTCAATCCCAAGCTTACCTATGCGGTGGTGGAGTCTCCCCGCTTCGGCCTACTACTGATTGCCGCCGATTTGCGGCAGCGGCTGGAGAAAGTCCTGGAGACCCCCTTAGAGGTCAAGGCCACCCTGCCGGGATCCGCCCTGGAGTACTGCCAGGGACGCCACCCCCTCTTCGACCGCAGCAGCCTCTGTGTGCTGGGGGACTATGTTACCACCGAGTCCGGCACCGGCATTGTCCACACGGCGCCGGGGCATGGGGAAGAGGACTTCAAGACCGGCCAAAAATACGGCCTGCCCATCCTCAGCCCTGTGGATGAGCAGGGGAGATTCACCGCCGAGGCCGGATCCCAGTTTGTCGGGCTAGATGTGCTCTCCAAAGAACCAGAAACCAGTGGCAACCTAGCTGTCATTAAGGCTTTGCGGGCTGTCGGCGCCCTGCTCAAGGAAGAACCCTACAGCCACAAATACCCCTACGACTGGCGCACCAAAGAACCAACCATCTTCCGGGCCACCGAGCAGTGGTTTGCCTCTGTAGCCGGCTTCCGGGAGCTGGCTCTGCAGGCCATCAAAACCGTGAAGTGGATCCCGCCGGAAGGGGAAAACCGCATCACCGCCATGGTCAAGGAGCGCTCCGACTGGTGTATCTCCCGCCAGCGGGCCTGGGGCGTGCCCATCCCCGTCTTTTACGACGAGGAGACCGGCGAGGTGCTGCTCACAGCCGAAACTATCGACCACATCAAGGCCATCTTCGCCCAAGAGGGATCCGACGCCTGGTGGAAGCGCCCGGTGGAAGAGCTGCTGCCGGAGCAGTACCGCCGCCATGGCCGCACCTACCGCAAGGGCACAGACACCATGGATGTCTGGTTTGACTCCGGCTCCTCCTGGGCGGCGGTGGCCCGGGCACGCGGGTTGGGCTACCCCGTGGATCTCTACCTGGAGGGTTCCGACCAGCACCGGGGTTGGTTCCAGTCCAGCTTGCTGACTTCCGTGGCCGTCAACGGCCAGGCCCCTTACAAGGCGGTGCTCACCCACGGCTTTGTGCTGGACGAAAAGGGCCAGAAGATGAGCAAGTCCCTGGGCAACGTCATCGATCCCCTGCTGCTCATCAACGGCGGCAGCAATCCGCAGACGGATCCCGCCTACGGGGCCGATGTGCTGCGGCTGTGGGTCTCCAGCGTCGACTACTCCGGCGATGTGCCGATAGGCAAGACCATTCTGGGGCAGATGGCGGATGTCTACCGCAAGATCCGCAACACGGCCCGCTTTTTGCTGAGCAACCTCTACGACTTCAACCCGGCGCAGGATGCTGTTCCTTTTGAAGCGTTGACGGAGTTGGATCGCTACATCCTGCACCGCCTGCAGGAGGTGGGAGCGGAGATCACCGAATCGTTTGAAAACTACCAGTTCTACCGCTTTTTCCAAGCGGTTCAAAACTTCTGTGTAGTGGATCTCTCCAATTTCTACTTGGATATCGGCAAGGATCGCCTCTACATCAGCCACGCCCGCAGCCTGCGGCGGCGGCAGTGCCAGACGGTGCTGTCGCTGGTGCTGGAGAACTTGGCCAAGGCCATTGCCCCCGTGCTCTCCCACCTAGCCGAAGAGATCTGGAGCTACCTGCCCTACCCCAAGCCCACCCGCTCGGTGTTCGAAGGGGGCTGGATGCGGCTGCCGGAGCAGTGGCGGGATCCCCAGTTGGCCGCCACCTGGGAAAAGCTGCGGGCGGTGCGGCAGGAGGTGAACAAGGCGCTGGAACAAGCGCGCACCGACAAGGTCATCGGCGCTTCCACCGAGGCCAAACTCATCCTCAAGGTGGCGGATCCCCACCTACATGCCCTGCTGGAGGAGCGGGCAGCCGAGCTGCGCTACCTGTTTATCACTTCCCAAGTCGAGTTGGTCAAGGCCGGCCCTGGAGAGGAGGATCTACAGGTTGCCGTTCAGCCAGCGGAGGGGAAAAAATGCGTGCGCTGCTGGAACTATTCCACCCGGGTGGGCGAGTTTGCCGAACACCCAGAGCTGTGCGAGCGCTGTGTGGCAGCCCTGGCCGGCGAATTTTGAACGTCGGATGGATTGTCGGAATTGTTGGCCTAGGTTGGGTTGGCCTGCAGGATCCCGGCGTCGGCCTCCTCCCGCTCCAGGTTGCGGAAGAGGGGCGTGCTCAGGTAGCGCTCGCCAAAGCTGGGCTGGATCATCACGATCAGCTTGCCGGCGTTTTCCGGTCGCCGCCCCACCTGGATAGCGGCAGCCAGGGCTGCCCCGGTGGAGATGCCGGAGAGGATCCCTTCTTCTTTGGCCAGGCGGCGGCTGTAGACCATGCTCTCCTCGTCATCTACCGCAATTACCTCGTCCAGCAGGTCGCGCCGCAACACCTCCGGCACAAACCCCGCCCCGATGCCCTCGATGCGGTGAAAACCGGGCCGCCCTCCACTTAAAACAGCACTGGCCTTGGGCTCGACGGCCACCAGTCGAATGGAGGGTTTTTGGCTTTTGAGGAAGCCGCCTGCCCCTGTGATGGTGCCGCCGGTACCCACCCCCGCCACCAAGATGTCCACCTGGCCATCGGTATCCTCCCAGATCTCCGGGCCAGTGGTGCGGGCGTGGATTTGAGGGTTGGCCGGATTGGTGAATTGGCCCAGCATATAGGCATTGGGGGTGCGGCGCACGATCTCTTCGGCCTTCCAGATGGCCTCCCCCATGCCGCCGGCGCTGCTGGCCAGGTGCACCTCTGCTCCGTAAGCCTTCAGCAGCCGCCGCCGCTCCAGGCTCATGCTCTCAGGCATAACGATGATCAGCCGGTAACCCTTGGCAGCAGCAGCCATGGCCAGGCCAATGCCGGTATTGCCAGAGGTGGGCTCCACCAAGATGGTCTTGCCGGGGGTGATCAAGCCAGCTCGTTCGGCAGCCTCGATCATGCTCACGGCAATGCGATCTTTCACCGAGGCGGCAGGGTTAAAGCTCTCCAATTTCACGACGATCTCAGCCAGACACCCTTCGGATTGAGGGATCCGGTTTAGCCGCACAAGAGGGGTACGACCGATGAGCTGAGTGATGTTGGCGGCAATTTTCATGGTTCACAAAAAGGCAGAAACCGATCGCGACAGCAGGCCGTCGGCCTCAAGTCCAGAGCAGCCGAGGGCCTTGTGCGATGCTAACCCCTGCATGAGCTCCTTGGTGCTCCCTCTCAGGATCTCACTGCCCTTGGACCAGGGGATCCCGATGTTTTCCGAAGTTCCGCAGGGGATGGCAACAAAACCCGCCCAGAAAATGATTTAGCTGAAGGGGGTTCGGGGGTAGATCAGCCCCGCACTGTACTGTCGAGAGGCAGTCAGTGCCAGATACCCCCGTCGCAGACTCGCAACAATAAAATGGATCTAGTTGTAGAAAACGGCGTTGCCGGAACCTGGTGCAACTACGCGGTAGGGCATTCCATGTCTGCATCCCTAACGGCACGGCAAAGCCGAACGCAGAGGGTTCTTGCAGAAGCTCCCCGACGAAGCGAGAAGCCCGCACTCTATACGTCAGCATGAGTGCGGGAGTATGTCACAGTGAGATTACACCGGAAGGACAAGTCCCCTATGCACCTGAGTGAGATCACTCACCCCAACCAGCTCCGCAACCTCAGCCTCAGCCAGTTGCGCAGCCTAGCCCGCCAGATTCGCGAAAAGCACTTGCAAACGGCTGCCAACTCTCCAGTCGGCTGTCACCTGGGGCCGGGGCTGGGCGTGGTGGAGCTGACCTTGGCGCTCTACAAAACCCTCGACCTGGATCGCGACAAGGTGATTTGGGATGTGGGCCACCAAGCCTATGCCCACAAAATGCTTACTGGCCGCTACCACAACTTCCATACCATTCGCCAGAAAGGAGGGATTTCCGGCTACCTCAAGCGGAGTGAGAGCCGCTTCGACCACTTTGGGGCCGGGCACGCCTCCACCAGCATCTCGGCAGCCCTGGGCATGGCCATCGCTCGGGATCGGCGGGGAGAAAACTTCAAGGTGGTGGCCATCATCGGGGATGGCGCCCTGACTGGGGGCATGGCCTATGAAGCCATCAACCACGCCGGGCACCTGCCCAAGACCAACTTGATGGTGATTCTCAACGACAACGGCATGTCGATTTCCCCCAATGTGGGGGCCATCCCGCGCTATTTAAACCGCCTGCGCCTCAGCCCACCGGTGCAGTTTTTGGCCGACAGCCTGGAGGAGCAGCTAAAGAACCTACCTCTAGTTGGCTCCAGCCTCAGCCCGGAAATCGACCGTCTCAAGGAGACGGTGAAGCTGGTTACTGCCGTGCAGAACAACAAGGCCGGCATCATCTTTGAGGAGCTGGGCTTTACCTACGTAGGGCCGGTGGACGGGCACAACCTGGCGGAATTGTTGGATGCTTTTGAGCTGGCCCACGGCATCTCTGGGCCGGTGCTGGTGCACGTGGCTACGGTCAAGGGCAAGGGCTACCCACCGGCAGAGGCTGAGCAGGTAAGCTATCACGCCCAATCCCGCTTCGACCTAGCCACCGGCAAACCCTATCCTCCTACCAAACCCACTCCCCCTAGCTATAGCAAGGTCTTCGGCCACACTCTTTGTAAACTGGCGGAGCGGGATCCCCGCATCATTGGCATCACGGCGGCTATGGACACCGGCACCGGCCTAGACAAGCTCAAAGAAAAACTGCCGGATCAGTTCGTGGATGTGGGGATTGCCGAGCAGCACGCTGTTACTTTGGCTGCTGGCATGGCCTGCGAGGGGATGCGACCGGTGGTGGCCATCTATTCCACCTTCCTGCAGCGGGCCTACGACCAGATCATCCACGATGTCTGCATTCAAAAGCTGCCGGTCTTTTTCTGCTTGGATCGGGCAGGGGTGGTGGGAGCGGACGGCCCCACCCACCAGGGCATGTACGACATTGCCTATCTGCGCTGCATTCCCGAGATGGTGCTGATGGCCCCCAAAGACGAGGCGGAGCTGCAGCGCATGGTGGTGACCGGGATCCAGTACACAAAGGGCCCCATCGCCATGCGTTACCCGCGCGGAGCTGGCGTGGGGGTGCCTCTGGCCGAAGAGGGGTGGGAGCCCATTCCCATCGGCAAAGCAGAGGTGCTGCGCAGCGGCGGCGAGGTCCTGATCCTAGCCTATGGGTCGATGGTGCATCCCAGTTTGCAGGCAGCGGAGATCCTCAAGGAACACGGCATCTCCACGACGGTAGTCAATGCCCGCTTTGCCAAGCCTCTGGATACCGAGCTGATCCTGCCCCTGGCCCAACAGAGCCGCCTGGTGGTGACGGTGGAAGAAGGCTGCCTCATGGGCGGGTTTGGCTCGGCAGTGGGGGAAGCTCTCCTGGATGCCGATATCCGAGTGCCGCTGTTGCGCCTGGGGGTGCCGGATGTGTGGGTGGAGCACGCCACTCCTGAAGAATCGCTGGCGGAACTGGGCCTGAACAGCGTCGGCATTGCCGAGCGCATCCGGGCCAAGGTCGAGGCCCTTCAGGGACAGAGGGCCTCGCAGGCTCAAGCTATTCTGGGCAGCTCCTGAGCCTACTCTTTCCCAAGGCCCATCTGCTGGTTGAACTGCTCGATGGCGGCTTGCTGCAGAGCCTCTGCAACAGGACGGGTGCGCAGGAGGATTTGCACATCCCGCAGCAGGTTCTCCCGCCACAGGTTCTCCCGCAGCACCTCTAGCCGGGCATAGCTGGGATCCAGGCGCATGGCCTTGGCCCCCAGTTCTTCCGCCCGTTCGGTTTCGCCGCGAACGTAGAGGGCCGTAGCCAGGGCTAGGTAGGGCTCTGCCACCGCGTCGTTCATCTCGATGGTGCGTTCCCAGCGCTCGATGGCCGCCTCCAGATCCCCTTGTTCATAGTCCACCAGGCCGATGTTGTTCATGGCCGGCCAATAGGCGGGATCCAACTCCAAGGTTTTCTCATACTCCTGCCGGGCGCGATCCCATTGGTCGAGCATGAGGTAGGCATTGCCCAGTTGAAAGCGGGCGTTGGGGCTATCTGGCTGCAAGGCAACAGCCCGTTCCAGGGTTTCAGCGGCGGCAAAATAGCTGCCCTGCCGCAAGTAAGCAGATCCCAGCGAGTAGAGAATGTCGGCGTCGTCGGGAGCCAGGGCGCGGGCCTTTTGCAGCGCTTGGATGGCTTGGCCATAGTCTCCTAGCTCCAGGTGGACGTTGCCCAAAACGTAGAGCAGCTCGGAAGAGGTGGGCACCATGGCCACCGCCAGTTGCAGGCGGCGCAGCGCCTCTTCCGTCTGGCCAAACTGGGCCAGCCGCAGCGCGTCCGTGGCCAGTTGCAGCCCCTGCGCCCGCATCAACTCCCCATTGGGCAGGGGAACACGCAGCAACACCTGGGCTCGAGCGGGATCCCATTTCCCTCTCCCCAACACCATGGCGAGGCCCAGCGGCAAGGTTAGCAAAAACCGGACAGACAACCGGAATAACAGTGGCGGCATGACACCCACGCAAAAACAGGCCATGCCCATGTTAGCTGCAGCAAGCGGGGATCCTTCCTGCCAGGACTGGTTTCAACCATATTGCTATCCAACGCTGTCGCGAACGTGTCGGCGGCCTCCAACTCCCCCCTCCCTGAGGAAGAGGGGCTGGGGGTAAAGGCAGCGATTGAAACAAACTAGAGGCGTCGCCACCGCCGCCCCGACTGGGCCAGCAGGTCTTCGGCGGCCTTCGGCCCCCAGGTGCCGGCTTCGTAGGTGTACAGCGGCGGCGCAACGCTGCTGCCATTGCCGCCGGGCTGGGCTTCCCAGGCCGATAAAACCGGCGTCACCACCCGCCAGGCGGCTTCCACCTCGTCAGCGCGGGTGAACAGGGTGGGATCCCCCAGCAGGCAGTCCAACAGTAGGCGCTCGTAGGCATCTGGCGTGGTTGACCCAAAGGCTGTCCCGTAGCGAAAATCCATTTCCACCGAGCGGGTGCGGATCTCCGGCCCCGGCATCTTGGCCTCAAAGCGCAAGGAGATGCCCTCGTTGGGCTGTATGCGCAGCACCAGGATGTTGGGGCTCACCTCCCGCGCTGCCGAAGGAAAAAGAGATAGCGGCACCTGCTTAAAGTAGATGGCCACCTCGGAGACCTTCTTGGCTAGGCGCTTGCCGGTGCGCAGGTAAAAGGGCACCCCTTTCCACCGCCAGGTGTCGCATTCCAGCTTCAGGGCGGCATAGGTGGGGGTCTGCGAGTTGGGGTTGACATTGGGCTCTTGGCGATAGCCGGGCACTGGCCTGCCGCCAATCCAGCCGGGACCATACTGGGCCCGCACCGCTGCGGCTGCCACGTTGCGAGTGTCGGCCAGACGGGTGGCCTGCAGCACTTTGGTCTTTTCGTTGCGCACGCCGTCGCTGCGCAAGGAGACGGGCGGCTCCATGGCCGTCAGGCAATAGATCTGCATCAGGTGGTTTTGCACCATGTCCCGCAGAGCGCCGGCAGCGTCGTAGTAGCCGGCCCGGTCCTCCACCCCCACCGTTTCCGCTACCGTAATCTGCACGTGGTCGATGTAGTTGCGGTTCCAGAGAGGCTCAAAGATGGCGTTGGCAAAGCGGAAGACCAGCAGGTTTTGCACCGTCTCTTTGCCCAGGTAGTGGTCGATGCGGTAAACCTGCTCTTCCTGACAGATGCGCTGCACAAGGCGGTTCAGCTCCTGGGCCGAGGTGAGGTCGTGGCCAAAGGGCTTTTCGATCACCACCCGCGTTTTGGTTGGATCCGCCAGCATCCCCGCTGCCCCCAACTGCTGGAGGGCCTGGGCATAGAAGTCCGGCGCCACCGCCAGGTAAAACACGCGGTTGCCACGGGTGCCCCGCTCTTCGTCCAATTCGCTGAGGAATTGCTTGAGGCGCAGGTAGCCCTCGGCATCGCCAATATCCAGGCGACAGTAAAACAGGCGGCTGGCAAAGTCTTGCCAGAGGGCTTCTGGCCCCAGATCTTGGGAGGCAAATTCCTTCAGGGCTGCCCGCATCTTGTCCCGATAGACCTCGTGGCTCCAGTCGCGCCGGGCCACCCCCACCAGGGTAAACTCCGGCGGCAGCCGTCGCTGCACGAATAGCCGGTAGTAGGCCGGGATCAGCTTGCGGGCGGCCAGATCTCCGGAAGCACCAAACTGCACCAAAATACAAGGATCCGGAATGCGCTCTTGGTTGAGGCCAACGCGCAAGGGGTTTTCAGTCAGGGTTGCCATAGGGTCGGCTCAGCTTGGGTGGGCGGGGTTGGGAAGGGTGGCTAGGGGGTCAACGACCCTTCCAGGCAGCGCAACACTTCTTCCACATTCTTGCGGCTGCCGATAATCAAAGGCACTCGTTGGTGCAGGGATTGGGGCACGATGTCCAGGATGGCCTCGGTGCCGGTGGTGGCTACGCCTCCCGCCTGCTCAGCCAAAAACGCCAGCGGGTTGGCCTCGTACATCAGCCGCAGCTTGCCCTCTGGTTTTTGCCGGGTGCCAGGGTAGAGATACACTCCTCCCTGCAACAGGATGCGGTGAAAATCCGCCACCAGAGCGCCGCTGTAGCGGGCGGTGTAGCCATCGCGGCGGTGGACATAGCGGACATAGTTCTGGATCCCTTCGCTCCACTGACAGAAGTAGCCCTCGTTAAGGCTGTAGACGGAGCCGCGTTCGGGAATGCGAAGGTCGCTCTTGGAGAGGATGAACTCGCCCAAGCTGGGATCCAGGGTAAAACTGTGTACTCCCTTGCCGACGGAATAGACCAGTTGCGTGCTGGGGCCGTAGAGGATGTAGCCGGCGGCCAGTTGGCGACGGCCTGGCTGGAGGAGATCTTGGTTGTCTGCTTCCGGACGATCCTCAAGGGGGTGAAGAACGGAGAAGATAGAGCCGACGCTGAGGTTGGCGTCAATGTTGGAGGATCCATCCAAGGGATCGATCAGCAGGGCCAAGCGGCTGAGGGAGCAGTTTTCCGGCAGGCGGGCCGGGGTTTTCATCTCTTCTGAGATCAGCCGACAGACTAGCCCTGTCTGCTCCAAAGCGCGGATGAAGGCCCGGTTGGCGTACTCGTCCATCCGCTGCTGTTCTTCCCCTTGGACATTGACGTTGCCGGTTACGCCCAGCGCTCCCTCGATGAGTCCTGCCTGGCTGAGGCGGCGGGCAATCATCTTTCCGGCCAGGGCAATGCGGTTCATTAGAGCACTGAAGTCCTGGGCCTCGGCGGTGAAGCTGCCAAACTGCTGCAAGACATGCCGGGAGAGGGTGAGCACATCCCGCGCCATCTCGCGTTCGGCGCTGCTGGGCATGACCGAGGGAGGAGAGCTGAGAACCATACGAGGCTTCCCTAAAGAAACGCCGAAACAAGGGATCCCTCGCTTCTAGCAAGGACTCTGTCCCGCTGACCCGATGGAGGCTGGGATCCCTTCTACTAGGTAGGCTGGCCGATTCTCGGCGCAGGTGCCGGGAACTTACAGAGTTGCTTCAGATTTGGCTGGCCTTGCCGGGCTTTTGCTTCGGCTGGGCTGGCAAAAACAGGGCTCTCCTCTAGTCCTTGATTCACTAGACATCAGCCACTTTGTGGCATAACCAACCTCCTGCCTTGACGGAGATGGGCTGAGCTAGTAGGCTTGCGAGTACATCTTTTCTGGTAGGCACTTTGCCTAGGCTAAAGTTGGCTCCGTCTTTAGCCGGTGTGCCCGGTATAGCAAGGAGCACCTACCTGCAGCTCGCGGGGAAGTGACGCCTGTGGAGATCCCTCTGGCGGGGTGGTAGGGGTGGACTCTGCCACTAGCTACGGGTCGTGGAAGCAGGAAGAAAGCGTCAACCTGGAGCAAAAGTCCGCTTTTGTCCAGCGTTGTATGAGTCTTTCAGAGCGGTAAGATGGGTTCTACTTGTATCCCAGCGGGGGCTTGTCGTCCCGCTCTGTTCCATGATGGCCAACCCTCCTTCTCCACTGCGCAGCCAAGTCGTCACCCAGGGAGTGCAGCGCTCTCCCAACCGCGCCATGCTCAGGGCAGTGGGCTTCCGCGATGAGGATTTCGGCAAGCCCATTGTCGGCATCGCCAACGCCCACAGCACCATCACCCCTTGCAACATCGGGATCCAAGCCTTGGCCGAGCGGGCTGAAGCTGCCCTGAGGGAGGCCGGCTGCATGCCTCAGGTCTTCGGCACCATCACCATTAGCGACGGCATTTCCATGGGCACTGAGGGAATGAAGTACTCCCTGGTGTCGCGGGAGGTGATCGCCGATTCTATCGAGACGGTGGTCAACGGCCAGAGCATGGATGGTCTCTTGGCCATCGGCGGCTGCGACAAAAACATGCCGGGGGCGATGATCGCCATGGCCCGTCTCAACGTGCCCGCCATCTTCGTCTACGGCGGCACCATCAAGCCGGGGCATTACAACGGCCGCGACCTCACCATCGTCAGCGCCTTTGAAGCCGTAGGGGAGTACAGCGCTGGCCGCATCTCCGAGGACGAGCTGCTGGCAGTCGAGCGCCATGCTTGTCCCGGTGCTGGATCCTGCGGCGGCATGTACACGGCCAACACCATGTCCAGCGCCTTTGAGGCCATGGGCATGAGCCTGCCCTACTCTTCCACGATGGCGGCAGAGGACGAAGAGAAAGCCGAAAGCGCTGCCCAATCGGCCAAGGTCTTGGCTGAGGCCATCCAAGCCAATATCCGACCCCGGGACATCATCACCCGCCAGAGCATTGAGAACGCCATCTCGGTCATCATGGCGGTAGGGGGATCCACCAACGCCGTGCTCCACTTTTTGGCCATTGCCCACGCAGCAGAAGTGCCCCTGACGCTGGATGACTTCGAGACCATCCGCGCCCGCGTGCCCGTCCTCTGCGACCTCAAGCCTTCAGGCCGGTTTGTTGCCACCGATCTGCACCGGGCCGGCGGGATCCCCCAAGTAATGAAGATCTTGCTCAACCACGGCCTGCTGCACGGCGACTGCCTCACCATCTCCGGCCAGACGATTGCCGAGGTTTTGCGGGACGTGCCCGACGAGCCCAGCCCCGACCAAGAGGTCATCCGCCCCTGGCACAGCCCCCTTTACCCCCAAGGGCACATCGCTATCCTCAAAGGCAACCTCGCGCCCGAAGGGGCGGTGGCCAAGATCAGCGGCGTCAAGACTCCCAAGATCGCGGGGCCGGCGCGAGTCTTCAACTCAGAAGAATCCTGCCTGCAGGCCATCCTCGCCGGCCAAATTCGACCGGGGGACGTAGTGGTGATCCGCTACGAGGGCCCCAAGGGCGGCCCCGGCATGCGGGAGATGCTCTCCCCCACTTCGGCCATCATCGGCGCCGGCCTGGGGGACAGCGTGGGCCTGATTACCGATGGCCGCTTCTCCGGCGGCACCTACGGCATGGTGGTGGGCCATGTGGCCCCTGAGGCCTACGTAGGCGGCCCCATTGCCCTGGTGGAGGAAGGGGATCTCATTACCATCGATGCCCCCGCTCGCCTGTTGCACCTGCATGTTAGTGAGGAAGAGCTGGCCCGCCGCCGCGCCCGCTGGGCTCCGCCCGAGCCCCGCTACAAACGGGGCACCCTAGCCAAGTACGCCAAGCTGGTTTCCAGCAGCAGCTTGGGAGCAGTGACGGATTTGAACCTGTGGGATTAATTTCCCTCACCCCCGGCTCGTCTCCCAGAGGGAGAATTGGTACTTGAGAGATAGCTCCAGATTCCTGACCCTGCAGGGATCAGCCTTGCTGGGTTAAGTGCAAGAAAGCGGCAGAGATGAAGGATCCCTGCCGCCTGATTGCGTGATGCGGTTGATAATGAGGATTCAGCGCCGATTAAGTGCCGATGATGCCGCCGTCATTTTTGGTAATCACCACCACCGCCGAGCGGGGGTAGAGATTGGGGTCGTAGTCTGGCCAGCGGGAATCGACCTTGCCGGCAGCAAAGTCGTCCTCGCTGGTGGTGGCGCCTGGGTGCTGCACGTTGATGAACATGGTGCGCTGATCGGGAGTGGTAACCACACCGGTAATCTCCTGCCCAATCGGCCCGGTCAAGAAGCGGCGAATTTCCCCTGTATCCGGATCGGCAGCCAACATTTGGTTATTGCCAAAAGGAGCAAAATCCCCTTGGTTGAGATTGCTTTCGCTGGTGTCGGTCTGGATCCAGAGGCGACGGCTGGCGTCGAACCACAGCCCATCGGGAGAATTGAAGATGTTGTCTGCGTTGAGAGGCTGCCCTGACAGGGTACGGCTGTCGGCGGAGGGGCCGGCCAAGACAAAGATGTCCCACTCGAAGCGGGTGGACTGGGGACTGCCCATCTCTTTCCAGCGGATGATGTGGCCCCACTGGTTCTTGGGACGGGGGTTGGCGGCGTTCACCTGGTCTGGTTCCCGGCGGCTGTTGTTGGTCAGGGTGAAGTAGACCATGCGGGTCTTGGGATCCACCGCTCCCCATTCGGGCCGATCCATCTTGGTGGCGCCGACGAAATCCGCCGCCGTGCGGGTGTTCACCAACACGTCCGCCTGGCTGGTGAAGCCATTCTCGGGCGTGAGGCCGTTTTGCCCAAACACCAGCGGGATCCACTCCCCTGTGCCGTCTTCGTTGAACTTGGCCACGTAGAGGGTGCCTTTATCCAACAGGTGGCCACCTGCCGTCTCCTTGCGGTAGGGCTCGGCAGAGACGTACTTGTAGATGTACTCGAAGCGGGCATCGTCCCCCATGTAGAGCACAATCGGCTGCCCTTCCACCGGCGGCTGGAACACCACGCCCTCGTGGGCAAAGCGGCCCAGAGCCGTGCGCTTCTTGGGCGTGCTGCTGGGATCAAAGGGATCGATCTCCACCACCCAGCCGAAGGTGTTGGGCTCGTTGCGGTAGTCCTGGGTGGGATCGGCGCCCGTGGGGGTGGCGTCGAAGCGGATGAACTCGTCGGCTTTGTTGCTGGCCAGCTCCCAGCCGTAGCGGGAGGTCTCGGTGCTCACGCCGTAGCGCTTGTGCTCGCGGGGCAGGTTGGGCTTTTGATCCGGCCCTTTGCTGGTGTTGGTGAAGTAGCCGGCCCAGTTTTCTTCGCAGGTGAGGTAGGTGTTCCAGGGGGTAACGCCGTGGGCGCAGTTGTTCAAGGTGCCCCGCGTCATCGTGCCATCGGGGCTGAACTTGGTCTTGACGAAGTCAGATCCCCGCACAGGCCCGTGGATCTCCATGAGGGTGAGGCCGGTAATGCGGCGGTTGAGGCGATCCCGCACCACAGTCCAGTTGCCGTCCCCCTGCTGCTTGATGTGGACAATGCTCACCCCGTGGGCGTTCAGCTCTTTGAGTACTTGATCGGGATCGCGGCTGCCGTCGGGATTGACCGGATAGTCCTCGTCGTCAAACTTTTGCCCCTTGGCGGCAGCGTGCATGAAGCGCGGCTCCACATACTCGTGGTTGAACACCAACAAGCCCTCATCAGAGCGGCCCTGCCAGGGATCCTTCCCATCAATGGGGAAGAAGTGCATGCCGTCGTGGTGGCTGCCCACCTGCATCCCTTGCTCGGCGCCGGTGTTTTCCAGCTTGAACTGTGGGTAGGTGCCGGTGATGGGGGTACCCCAGGCCAGCAGCGGTCGAGCCGTGTAGCCTTCGGGCACCACCACTTTGTCTTCTGCACTCACGGGGATCGCCTTGAAGCCCAGCAAGGAGCTGCCGCTGGCCGCTTTGGCAGATTTGGAAGCGCCGTTTAGCGCCGGCAGGCCGAAAAAGGTGGCCACTGCCGCCGCAATGCCGCCCTGCAGCACTTGGCGCCGCTGCAGGCGGGTTTCCAGAATGCTGCTGAAGGTAGGGTTGGGCGAATGATTGCACAGAGGCTCGTCCCCATGACGGAGCCGGGGGCCATGCGGATTGCTATTCACTTTGGTTCTCCTCTTCTCTTGTCTTGTCGGTCTTCTAGAAGCTAGATGTTTTACAAAAAACATCTATTCCCCGCGTGACTGTTTTCACGCATAAGGATAGGCACTACAAAACTAGTGGCTCGAAGTTAAGGAGAGACCAAGCCCAGGTTAAGCCTTGCCGATTTGGAGAATTTCTTTAGATCGACGTAACAATTTTTTTTAACGATTTGTTGCGATGAGGCAGGGCATTGCTGCGGCTGCCTGTCAGGATCTTTCTCGTAGCCTGGAGAACAGATACACCCCATCGCGATGGTAGAGAAGTCGAAATGAGGTTTCGTTTTGTAAAGCGGCAATCAGGGTCTGGGAGAACTCTGGGCTGCTGCGCCACCCCGGATGGCGGCTGTTGAGCAAGACATAATCAAAGGGATCCCATTGGTCGGGAGGGGATCCCTTAAAGCGGCTCTCGTCGGTAAAGTAAATAACCCGCCGATGGGTGAGGTGGGGGCTGATCTCATGGGTGGTGAGAACGCCCCCTGAGGTGGCGATCTGGGCAAGGGCCTCACGAGTGGCCTGCCAAGTGTCGAGAGACTGGAGATAGAGGGAGCCGAAAAAGGTATACTTGGCCAAAGCCAAAAAAGCCAGCAAAGACCAGATCAGGGCTGTTTTGTTTACTTTCGCAGAAGAGGCGGGAGGGTTGGTCGTCTTCCCGTTTTCGATAACAGCTAGAAATAGAAAAGGAACAACAGGCAGCGCGTACTGGTGCACCAGGTCCCGATAAGCAGGATTGCTAGAAAGGATATTCAGCCCCAAAGTTGGCAGGGCAGGGATCCAGGGATCCCAGTGGCGCCAAGAGAGGCCCCAAGCCACAGGGATGACTAACAAAAATCCATAGAATAGGGTGTCGAGAGAGAAGACCTTGCCCAGGACTAATGTTGGCTTGAGAACCAAGTTTTGGATAATTTCAGGAACAGAACTGCCCAAATAGCTATAGTGAGAAACGGCTGCCGGCTCGCTGCCACTGAAGTGAGGAATAATCCAAAAAGTAGCCACGCCAAACCAAGCCGACCCTGCCGCTATGGCAAGCCAGCCGGCCACTTGGCAGCGCCGTTGCCAGCGCTTGTCAATCCGCCGGCTTTCCCAGATCAAAAGCCAAACTCCCAGGGCAGCGACATTGAGAGACAATGCCGCCTTACAGCCGAGGATGCCGCCTAGGCACAGCAAAAACCCCCACAGCTTGCCAGAGCGAACACAGAGTATAGCGGCCAAAAAAAGGGGAACGGCCAACACTTCTGGATGAAAATCAAAAAGGTTGGCGTTGAAGATAGCCGGGTAGAGAAGATAGGCGGCGGCAATGGTCTTTGCCTTTCCAGGATCAACCTCGGCCTGGAGCGCAAGATGGTAAACGGCCAGCGCTCCCAAAGTTAGCGCCAGAGATTGGATGCCGAACAGCCAATAAACCGAGGGGACAATGCGGTACAAGAAACTGATGGGATATAGGATGAAGGCCGCATGATCTCCGAGGATGTGGATCCCGCGGATGGTGGAAAAAGGAACTTCTCCACGGCTAATTAGATAAATTGATTGGTCAAAAATTCCGAGGTCGTAGCCGCCCGACTGAAATAAGTGATGTCGCACAACGCTGCAGCTCAAAAGAGCCAAGAAGGCGCAGAGCAGCATTGCCAACATAGACATAGGCAGAGGACGATTCTTCGACATCCGCCAAGACTGGGGGATCCCACCGGAGCAGATCCAGTTGCTGCCAACGAACTGTCGGTTCTGCCCAGCCGAAGCCGTGTTGCTATCGCAAAAGCTAGGGATTGCTTGAACCCAGACGGCAGTGCAGACAGCTTGGCCCGAAGTCCGAGGCAAAAACCCCGACAGTCTTGCTAGAAGAGGCACCGCGACCGTCCACCGATGAGAAGGAGAGTTGGCCATTGTCTCGGCTGTGGAGGCAGCGCAGAAGCTTGAGAAGGTCTAAAGTTTTGCTTTCTTTCCACCGCCTCTCTTTAGGATACAGGCAGGGTATCCAAAGCCGCTGGGTGGGAATTCTGCATGGGTGAAGCCATTCGCTACGACCTGCTTTTGGTGGGGGGGAGCTCCTCCAACCTGATCCTGGCCCATCGCCTTTTGGATCTGGCCAAGCTCTCGGGGCTCAAGCTCTCCATCGCCCTTTTGGAAAAAGCCCGGCAATTCGGCGGGCACATCATCAGTGGTGCCATCTGCAATCCCCAGGTAATCGCCAGGCTTTTCCCGGATTTTGAGAGCCAAGGATTTCCCCACGAGGGGCGGGTGGAGGTGAGCCACCTGAGCGTACTGGGATCCCAGGAGCGCTGGGACTTGCCAGAGGCGGCGATCCCAAAGGGGTTGCGCAAACAGGGGCAGCTCATCCTCACCCTCAGCCATGTCATTCGCTGGCTGGCCGAAACCCTGCAGGAAAAAGCCAAAGGGATCCCCAACGTCACCCTGGACGTATTCCCTGGCTTTGCCGCCCATGAGATCCTCTATGAGGGGGAGCGAGTCATTGGGGTGCGGGTAAGCGACTCCGGCCAGGTTTATGAAGATTGCGTCTTTGCCGAGCTCACCTGCTTCGGGGACAAGGGATTTATCTCCAAAGATCTGGTCGAGAAGTTTCACCTGCGCCCCCGCCCGCAACTGTGGTCGGTGGGGGTCAAAGAGCTGTGGCAGATCCCTTGCTCACTGCAGGGGCAGGTGTGGCACACCCTGGGCTACCCGGTTTTGGATGGCAGCTTCAGCGGCGGCTTTGTCTACGGCCTCAAAGATAACCGCCTGGCCCTGGGCTTGATCATCGGCCTCGACAGCAAAAACCCCAACCTCAACCCGCAGCAGCGCCTGCAGGAGTTCAAGGCCCACCCCTGGATCCAGTCCCTCATTGCCGGCGGCAAGTTGCTCAAATATGGGGCTGCCGTCATTCCTGAGGGGGGCTACTACAGCTTGCCCAGCCGCTTTGGCGTCGAAGGGGCTTTGCTTTTGGGCGATGCCCTGGGGGTGCTGGATGTGGGCAGCCTGGCCGGGATCAACAACGCCATGGAGACCGGCTACCTGGCGGCGGGCCTCATTCACGACGGCTTTTTGAAAGGGGATCTGCGCATCCAAGCGGCCTACCAAAAAGCAGTGCTGGAGAGCTCCGTCGGCCAAGATCTCTACCGCAGCCGCTATTTTCGGGAAGCCTTTCTGGAAAACTCCCGCCTGCTGGAAGCATACCTGCCCCAGATCTGCCGCAGCGTCGATGCCGGCCATCCCTGGCTGGGATCTCTGCGCTGGGGCCTGCAGGATCCCGTGCGTCGTGGCGGAGAACTCCTGCGCGCCTACACCTTGCTCAGCGGACGGGTCAGCGCCGGCGAGCCGCCCCCCCAAGGCTATGTCGCCCCCCATGCCGCCATCCAAGCGGACTTTGTGGCTCCCCCAGGTCTGGATCCCGAAACATTGACCACGCGAGCGGGCTATTTCTCGCGATCCGATGCCGTCTTTTTTGCGGATCCCCGCTACCCCGAAGGCAACCGGCACATCCTCGAGTTCAGCGCCGAGATCTGCCGCCAGTGCATTGCCACCTACGACAAGCTCAACCGCCCCACCCCCTGCGTGGCCGATTGCACCGCGGAAGTCCACCACATCCGCGAGCAAAACGGCATCCGCTCCCACGCCATGTCGCTGGAAAACTGCATCCAGTGCCGCACCTGCGAGATCGTCTGCCCCCACTTAAACCTGCGGGTTAACCCCAGCTACGAGGGATCCGGCCCCGACTTTTATGGGCTCTAGCCGAGCTGTGGCCAGCGAAATAGGGGCTCAGCCTTGCTGGCATTATTGACGTTCTCTCCAGGGCCCCCCGTAGACGGGGGGTTGGGGAGGACGCCATAACCCCAACTACTGGGCCAAGCCGAGATACTTGCGTCGGATATTGCTCGAACCAATACCGTGGATCGAAATCCGCAGGCGCTCGTGACATCATCATAAAGTCGAGATAAGGCGGCTTATCCCCAGGGCTAAAGTCCGGGGCTTGCGCCGCCCGACCTTTGGTTACAGCTAGAGTTGCAGGGAGCAAGGCCGTTGAATTCCGCCCCGCTGATCCCACCCGCCCCCAGTCCTGAGTTGAGCCGCGAGCAATCTTGTGAGCTCTTGCGCGGCCAGCTCAGCTTGGCCTTAAAGGAAAACAACTTGGAACAGGCCAAATCTCTCCTGCTGCCGGTGCAGCCGGTGGACATTGCCGAGGTCATTGGGGAGTTGCCGGAGGCGCAGCAGGCTCTGGCCTTTCGCTTGCTGCCCAAGGATCTGGCTATCCGCGTTTACGAACACCTGGACATAGAGCTGCAACAGACGCTGCTGCGCGAGTTCAGAAGCCAAGAGATCCAGGACATCCTGGACAAGATGTCGCCGGACGACCGGGCCCGCCTCTTCGACGAACTGCCGGCCAAGGTGGTTGCCGAACTGCTGCCGCAGCTCAGCCCCGAAGAGCGGGAAGCCACAGCCTTGCTGCTGGGCTATGCCCCCAACACCGCGGGGCGGATCATGACTCCGGAATACATTTCCCTGCGAGAGAACCTGACCGCAGCCGAGGCGCTGGAGCGGGTGCGCCTCTTGGCCCGCGAAACCGAGACCATCTACTACCTCTACGTCACCGACCAAGAGCGACACCTGACGGGAACCCTGTCCTTGCGGGAGTTGGTGATGGCCGACCCGGCCCAGCGGCTGGAGGAGGTGATGAACCGGGAGGTGGTGTTTGTCAGCACCCACACCGACCAAGAAGAAGTGGCGCGGGTCATCCAGCGGTACGACCTGTTGGCGGTGCCGGTGGTGGATGCCGAGCGGCGACTGGTGGGGATCGTTACGGTAGATGATGTACTGGACATCCTGGAGCAAGAGGCCACCGAAGACATCTACTCCTTGGGGGGGTTGCAGTCTGGAGAAGAGGACTATTTCGACCTCAGCTTTTGGCAGGCGGCCCGCAAGCGGGTGGTGTGGCTGCTGATTTTGCTGTTTACCAACACCTTTACCAGCACGATTATTGCCGGTCAGGAAGAAGTCTTAAGCCAGGTGATTGCCCTGGCGGCTTTTATCCCCCTGTTGGTGGATAGCGGCGGCAACGTCGGCTCCCAGTCTTCGACGGTGGTGATTCGCGGCCTGAGCACGGCGACGGTGCGCCTCAAGGACGGGTTTGGGGTGCTGGCCCGGGAAGCGGCGGTGGGAGCCATGCTGGGGATCATGCTCAGCTTGATCACCATCGGCTGGGCCTATGCCCTGCAGCGGGATCTCTTGGTGGCGATCATCGTCGGGCTGAGCCTATTTGGGATTTCTGTTCTCTCTTCGGTGTCGGGGGCGGGGCTGCCCTTTTTGTTCCGCTCCTTCGGCTTCGATCCCGCTTTGATGGCTACCCCCTTCATCACCACGATTGTGGATGTGCTAGGGGTGTTGATCTACTTCTCCGTTGCCCGCTTAATCCTGGGAATCTAGCCCCGGCTGGCAACCCCTCCAAGCCCTTGCCGAACTTGGGCTAGGTTGGATCTGGTCTTGTTGCGGATCCCTGCCGATGTCTGACCATTCTGTGGAGGTCCAGGCGGCTCTCCCGGAGATCGTGGCTCGCTTGCAAGCAGCCCTGGGATCCCAGGGGCTGGGACATCTGCAGGTGCAGGCGCGTCTTTCCGGACACCGCCTGTTGCTGCGCCTGGAAGGGGATCCCCTCCCGGATGCGGATCGGCTGCTGCAGGGCCTCTTGCCAACCCTAGAGGAAATAGCGTTGAGCTACCGGCAGCGCCAGGTGGAGCTGTTTGGCTTTCCCCCCAACGAAGGGATCCCGGAGTGGCACCGCGAGTGGCGCTACCAGCCGCCGCCCAACCCCAACAGCCCCTTGTATCGCGCCCAACGCGGGGATGGAGAAGCCATCCAGTATGTGCTCGACTACCTGCTGCGCCCGCAGGGGATCCAGGCCCGCGTCCATCTGCACCCCAAGCTGGGCCTCTTACAGGTGAACTTGCAGGCAGCGGAAGTTCCGGATCCGGCTTGGGCCAAGGACTTTGTGCGGCGGGCCTTGACCCGTCTGGAATGGACCTTTGTGCAGCGGCTGCGGCTTTCCGGGCAAAAGCTGGGCTCCTTCTTGCCGGCCTGGAGCCAAGAGTTCGATCTCAAACAGCCCGCCTTTTGGCAGGCTTCCCCGACCAGGCTTTCTCCCTTTCCTTCTCCAGCAGCCGACGCCGCCGAGGGCGAGCCCTCTCCACCTTCCCCGGCCGCTCTAGACTAAAGGGCAGGGCTCAGGGGGTCGGCCATGCGGGTTGTTTTCTTTGGCACGCCGGAGTTTGCTCTGCCCTCGCTGCAGATCTTGTTGCAGCCGCAGTCTCCCTTTGAAGTGGTGGGATTGGTCTGCCAGCCGGATCGGCCGCAGGGGCGAGGACAGAAGGTGCTCCCCCCGCCCACCAAGATCCTCGCCCAAGCCCACGGGATCCCGGTGTGGCAGCCTGGCCGGCTGCGGCGGGATCCAGAGGTGCTGGCGGCGCTAGAGGCGCTGGCTGCCGATGTGTTTGTGGTGGTGGCCTACGGCCAGATCTTGCCGCCGGCGGTGCTGCAGATGCCCAAGCTGGGCTGCATCAATGTCCACGCTTCCCTCCTGCCGGCCTATCGCGGCGCCGCCCCCATCCAGTGGGCCATTGCCAACGGCGAGACCGAGACCGGCGTCACCACCATGCTCATGGACGAAGGCATGGATACGGGGGCCATCTTGCTGCAGGCCAAGCTGCCCATCGAGCCGGAGCAGACCGGCTTGGAGCTGGCCTCCCAACTGGCCCAACGGGGGGCAGAGCTGCTGGTGGAAACCCTGGTGAAACTGGAAAAAGGAGAGCTGACCCCCATTCCCCAGGATGACTCGCGGGCAACCTATGCCCCCCTGCTTAAAAAACAGGACTTCCAGCTCGACTGGCAGCGCCCGGCCCAGGCCTTGCACAACCAAATCCGCGCCTTTTCCCCGGACTGTTTTACCGGCTTGCAGGGGCAGCGGATTAAGATTGTCCGCTCCGCCGCTCCCCAGTTGCACCCGCCACCTGCCGAGCTTCCCCCGGGCAGCCCCGGAGAAGTGGTGGGACTGGCCAGGGGAGAAGGGGTGTATGTGGCCACAGGGGAGGGATCCCTCCTCATCCGGCGGGCCCAACTGCCCGGCAGGAAGGAACAGTCGGCCTGGGATCTGGTCAACGGCGGCCAACTCAGGGTGGGCATGCGCTTTGAGGTGCTGCCGGATCCCTAGCCCCGGCCCCCCTCTTGTCCCCCCGCCTGCGGGGGGATGTAGGGGGGCGGGGGTGGTCGCGTTAGCGGCGCGGAGCGCTTGGAACTACTCGGGCTGGGGAAATTCCTCCCACAGGCGGGTGTGTTGGCGCAGGCTGAGGAACTGCCCGCCGCCGAGGATGAGGTGATCCAAAACCGGGATCTGCAGCAGTTGCCCCGCCTGCAAGAGTTGCCGGGTGAGAGCAAGATCTTCCGGGCTGGGATCCAAGCTGCCGGAGGGGTGGTTGTGGGCCACCAGGATGCGGCTGGCCCCTTGCCTAATGGCGCTGCGGAAGGTTTCCCGCGGGTGGGTGAGGGTTTCCGTGGCGGTTCCCCGGGTTACGATCTGCTGGCCGATGAGGCGGTGTTTGATGTCCAGGTGCAGGACGGCAAAATGCTCCTGGGGCTCCCACATCAGGTCGCCGCTTAGGGCCATGGCCGCCTGTTCCGGCGATTCAATCACCGTCCGCTCGGGGGGTCGGGCCAAAAAGATCCGCCGCCCCAGCTCGATGGCGGCCAACACTGTTGCTGCTTTGGCTGGGCCAATGCCCTCAATTTGCAGCAGCTCTCCGGCTTCCACCTGGCGCAGTTGGGCCAGGGGATCCCCTTGGGCTTCCAATGTTTTCAAGAGCAACTGGGCCAGGCCCACAGCCGAGAGCTTGCCCGGCCCCTGGCCGGTATTGAGCAAAATGGCCAGCAGCTCGGCGTGGGAGAGGCTTTTGGCCCCTTGGCTGAGCAGCCGCTCGCGCGGGCGATCCTGAAGGGGAAGGTCGCTGATCCGCAACACGTACTGGCCCATATCTTCCCTAGGTTTTCTTCAACAGCCAAAAGGGGCTGCGGCGCTCCACGGCCTGCCAAGCTGCCGCTGGGATCCCTGGCTCCGTTAGCTCAGCTACAAAGGGATCCCAGGTCACCAGATAGTCGGGCACCTGGCCTTGGGCTTGCCAGGCAGCCAGCTCCTCCAGCTTGGCGGCATAGGGCACCCGCAGCGGACCATAAAAATAGGGTACAAACGAGCGGAGCCCGTAGAGGCCAACCCTTCCCGAAAGAGCCGGTTCTGGGCCGGCAAACTGGCGGAAAAAGTAGACGGATCCCCCCTGGGTATGCTGCAACACCCTTGGGAAGATGCAGCTCCAGGCCAACTGGGCGCTGAGTCCAGTGGCCAAGAGCAAGATGGCCCATCCCCGAACGCTCTGCCGCGCCCTGATCCAGGCCAGTCCCCCCAGCACCAGGAGCAAAGCAGGGCCATAGGTGAAGAAGGGCCATTCCACCTCGGCCTGTAGGTATCCCAGGGCCAAACGGCCGGTTAGGCTGTCGGGGATCCCCAAGGCGGCCCCCACTTGGGCCCGCAAAGCCGGATCCTGGGATCCCAGCCACGGCAATAGCAGCCACAGGGCCAGCCAACCCAGGCCGCTGAGCAGGATCCAGGCAGTTTCCCCAAAGCTGGGCCCCCTTTTCTCGGCAACCAGGCCTTGCAGGCGCAGGGCGGCAAAGTAGGCGCCGATGGGGTAAAGCAGCGAGGTGTAGTGGATCAACTTGGTTTGCACCAGGAGCGAAAACAGGGCCAGCACCACCCCAAAGGCCACCAAGAGCAGGCGTTCTGCCCGCTGAGTTAAATCCGCAGCCGCCGAGTCAATACTCCTGGGGATCCTCTCCAGGATCCCGGCCAGGGCCAAAGCCCCCCAGGGAAAGCACCCCCAGGCAAAGGCCAAAAGATGCAGGTAGACCGGGCCCGGATGGCCGCTGGGGGTACTCACCAGACCCCACTGGTAGTGCCAAAACGCCGCCAGCCACTGCAGCCCCCGCGCTGTCACTTCCAGCACCAGCCAGGCCAGGGGAACAGCCGCCGCCAGGCCCAAAAAGATCACCATCTCCCCCCACCCCATTGGCGGATCCCGCTGCCAGAGCTTGTAGAGGATCCAGATGGCTAGCGGCAACACCAGCCCCACCGGCCCCTTGGCCAACACCGCCAGGCCCAAAGCCAGCGCGCCCAGAGCTCTCCACCCCTGACCGGAGCGCCCGGCCCGACGCGCCTCCTCAGCAGCCCAAAGGGATCCCAGCCCCACGCCCATACCCAAATTCAGCAGCGGGTCGATGAGGCCGGTTTTGTAGAAAAACAGGGGCAGGTAGCCCGTCAGGAGCAGGATCCCCCAGAGGCAGCCAAACCCCGCCCCGCGCAGCCGCCCTCCCCACGCCACCAAAAGGGCTACGGTGATCCCGCCAACCCAGGCATTGGGCAGCCGCGCCGCCCCTTCGTTGACCCCCAGGGCCGCCATCGCCAGGGCCTGCAGCCAAAAAAAGAGGGGGGGCTTTTCGAAAAAAGGCTCGCCGTTAATTTGCAAAGCCAGGGGATCGCCGCTGGCCAGCATCTGCCGCGCCAAGCTGGCGTAAATGAGCTCGTCCCAGTCAAACAGGTAAGGGATCTCCTGGCCCGCCCACAGCCATAGGCCGGCCAAAAGCCCCAGGGATCCCTTGAGGCGGCCCAGAAGCTTAGCCATGGACAGCTTCTAGAGGCACCACCCGGCCCACACTCTCGGGCGAGTGCAATAGCCGCAGCAACTGGGCTGCCAGAGCGGATCCCTCGATCTCTGCAGGAATCTCCACCCCACACCAGCGGCTGGAGCTCTCCCGCAAGGCCGCCACCCAATCGGGAGTTAGGGATCCCCGCGCCACCCCCATCAGTTGCGGCAGCGGATCGCGGCGGTAGAGCCCGATCCAGCGCAGGCCCAGTTGGAAGGGCCCAGGCCGAAAGCGGGGGTTGGGGCTGCCGTCCGCCTCAAACTTGCTCAGCATCAGTTGCAGGGAATAGATCTGGCGGGTATTCAAAGGGGGAGCAGCAACCCGGCGGGCGCGAAAGGTAGGCACCATCTCGGCAAAAGGCACCTGGACGGTCTGCTCTTCCCCTGGGGTGGTGTCGAAGGCATAGCCGTAGGCCGGGCTGTCCCAACCCCCTTGATCCCGCAGCAGAACCTTGTAGCGCTGCCCATCCCCCCGCAGCCGCAGCTCCAGGCCGGCAAACCCCGACACATCCAAGGGAGGCTGCCAGTTGCGGGTGCGCGTGGAAACAAAGCCGCCGAAGTTGGCCGTGGAAACCTGCCCCGTAAACAGCAGCTCGCCCTCGCCCCAGAGCAGTTGGCTTTGGCTCACCCCGCCCATCACCACATCGTCTAGGATGCCCCAGAACTGGTTCACCTGGGGGTCAGGCCGGCGAAAGTCAAAGAGCATCTGTTCCGTCTGGCCGCTGCGGCGCAGCCGCTCCAGGTGGGCCTTAGCTTCCTCCCGGTTCTCCAGACCCAGGATGACCCTGGCTGTCACCTCATCCCCTCTCTCCTGGACTTCCGCCCCCTGCTGTTGCAGCGCCTCCGCCAGCCCCACTGGTAGGCCATCGCCCAAGAAGATCACGGGAAGAGGAGCTGAAGTCGCCAGGGAAGGAGGCATGAAGTCAACCGCTGCTGCTTGGAACCCATTCTGAACCCAGCGCCATAGGTCGGCAAAGGGCAGCGCTTCGTAGTAGGTCAGCGTGTTCCAAAACCGCCCCAGGTCCCAAGGCATTGCCTACCCACTTAGAGAACGCACGCAGGAGAGATGCTTACAGGATAGCCCCAGCCAGGGGATCCCTGGCAATTGAACCGCCTTTGAGGACTCCTCAACCCTATCTGTCCCAACCTCTGCTGTCCTCTCCAGGAGGAAAGAGATCCCTTCTCCGAGTTTGCTTTTGTGTATCGCATTGCCGATCTCGGCAGGGTGGGGGCAATAACCCGACCGTTGAAGGGGCCCTGAATTCGCAATCAAACTTAACACCAAGGTCGAAGAGAACGCCTTGCAAAACGGATCCCGGATCCCATCTGCAAATGATCTCGCAATGGTCTATTCTTGATCCTGTTGTCGGGTTTGTCGCTGGAGCAGAGCTGACCCCTTTTCTAAGATCGAACTACGGAGAACCATGTTTAGCAAATTTTTTTCTCTTCAGAAAGCGTTCGCGGCGGCGCGTCGTCGGTTACTGATCCTGATCTTGGTTTTGGGGATGGCCGGGTATGCCTGGGGGCCGGCCTTGGCGGCCAGGCAGATTCCTCCTGTAGCCTTGTCGCCAACCGAGTCCATCACTTTCACGGAAGCGCAACTGGCCAGAGGAAAGCAGTTATTCAACAGGGCCTGTGCCCAGTGTCATGTGGGTGGACAGACCTATCCCAATCCGGATGTTACCTTGAAGCTCTCGGATCTGGAGGGGGCAACACCTCCCCGCGATAATGTGTTGGCGATCGTGGACTACATCAAGAACCCGGTCACCTATGACGGGGTAGAGTCCCTGGTGGAATATCATCCCAACACCCAGCTTCTAAGTGAGTATCCTCGCCTGCGCAACCTCACCGATGAGGATCTGAAGTTAATTGCCGGCTACATCCTAGTGCAGGCTAAGACCGTGCCCGGCTGGGGCGGCACCAAGAGCGAATCCCACAGTGACCTTTCGGCCTATCTCTGATGCCTGGGCAAACTCAAGGGGCAAAGCGGTGGCGGGTCCCGGGCCGTGGCTGGAGGTGGGCCGGGATCCTGCTTCTGGTATGGCTAGGGCTAGCTAGCCCAGCAGCAGGCCGCATTGATCCTTACGTGAGCCACTATCTGCGAACCACTGAGCCGATAGAGCTGCCCTGGGATGCGGAAGGGCACGTGCTCACCTTTACTCCAGAGCAACTTACCGACGGGAAAAATCGCTTTCAGTCCGCCTGTCTGAACTGCCACGTGGGTGGCTCTACCCTACCGGCCCCCAACATTTCCCTTTCGCTCAAGGACTTGCGCGGCGCCACCCCACCCCGCGACACCATTCAAGCCTTGGTGGAGTACCAACGGGATCCCCGCAGCTACGATGGCACCGAGGTTAGCTATGGCTGCCGCCCCGTGCCCCCCTCCTGGATGGATGATGAAGCGCTGCGCAACCTGGCTGCCTTTATCCTCAGGGCGGCTCAAGTGGCTCCGGGCTGGGGATCCAACGCAATCGGAGGTGGCTGAGGAGTCGGGGTTTCCTCCGCCGCTCCTTGCAGGGGTGGTGGTAGCCTGGTGAAGAGGGAAGGTGGCGGCCATGCTCCAGAATATCCGCTCCATACTCCTGGGCCTGTGGATACTGACCCTGCTCGTTTTCCTTGTCCAAAACTGGGGATCTGCGGCAGCCGTAGTCGTAGCCGGGCAAGCTGGCGCTGCGATTCCTTTGTCGCTGACGCTCTTGACGGCCTATGGGGTAGGAGTGGGCTTGGGGTTTCTGTATGTGGGCGCTTGGCGGCTGCACGACCGGGTATTCCAGCGACAGGCAATCCGCAAGTTAAACCAGCTCATCGAGCGACTGCGCTTTTTGGAAGCGCAGATGATTCCCCCCGACCACTATTTGCCTCAGGATCTGCCGGATCCCCAGGCAGGCCGCTATTCCTACTCCAATATCCCGCCGGAACGCATTCGCGACCCGGCTCCTAAATCTGCCAATCCTGAGGAAGAACTTGAGGAGGAAGACGACGCGGCCACAGCCCCCAACTGGCGGATCGTCCGACGGCCCTATTCTGCCCAGGAGGAAGAGGAATGGGACTCTTGAACTGGTGGCGATCTTCTGCGGCTCCCTCGTCTGAGTCCGACCCTCGACCGGAACCCCAGGGACAGAATAACTATCTGCTGATCGTTCTCGACAGTTGCCGTTTCGACAGCCTGCTGGCCGCCAACCCCAAGCATCTGCTCAAGCTGGGATCCCTGGAAAAGCGCTGGAGCTACGCTTCCTGGACGGCTCCCGCCCACTACAACCTGCTCATGGGCCTGCTGCCCCACACCAGCCCCACCCAGGTTTTCGCGTCTGAACACTACAAGCAGGAATATTTGCGCTACAACGAGCGCCTCGGTACCCGGCAGCCGATCGAGTTCAAGCATCTGCTGCCCCACCTCTATTTGCCGACGCTACTGAAGCACCAACTGGGCTACACCACCCACGCCATGGTCTCCCTGCCGGTGCTCAACCCCAGCACCCTGCTCAACCGCGACTTCGATTCCTACCGCCTCATGCCGCGCCACAACGACATGGCAGCCATGGTGGAGCAGTTGCGCTTTGATCCGGATCGCCCCAGCTTTTACCTGTTGAATGTGGGCGAAACTCACTATCCCTACGCCCTGCCCGATGAGGATCCCAGCCTGTGGCCCCGCATCTCTGGGGTGAATGGCGTGTTAAAGCGCCTGGATGAAGGGGAAGAGGCCGGGATCCCCTTTTTCAGCGCCGCCCAGTTGGAGGAGCTGCGCCAGCGGCAGATCGAGGCGGTGCGCTACCTAGATGGGGTTTTTGAACAATTGTTCGATCTGGTTCCCAAAAACACCTACATCACCGTTACCGCCGACCACGGCGAATTGTTCGGGGAAGGGGGCTATTTTGGCCATGGCCCCATCCACCACGAAAAGGTGCTGGAGGTGCCTTTTATCGAGGGAAAAATTCGCTGAGGCCCTCACCCCCGGCCCCTCTCCCAAAGGGAGAGGGGAGATACGGATTCGGGTTCGGCTCCGCTTGGAACGTCAGCACGCTAAACCTGTTGGGTCTCCGGTTTGGGCAAGGTGGGATCCCGGCGAGTTTCTCTGCGACTTTCGCCCAGAGAGGTCACTCTCGTGGTCGAGTCCAAGCCCTCTTCGGCGGCCAAGTCGGCGGAACGCGCGATCTCGTAGAGGCTTTTCACCACACTGGTTAGGGGAATCGCGACGATGACGCCCAGGATGCCCCCCAGTTGCGCCCCCACCAACAGGGCGATCAAGATCCACACCGGGTTGAGGCCGATCAGTTCCCCCATCAGGCGGGGGGCGATGACCCGATCCTTAACCTGCTGCACAATTAGGGAGACCAGCACCACCTTGAGGCTGAGCCAGATATCCTGAAAGGCCAGCAGCACCGCTGCCGCGCCGATGCCAATAAAGCCCCCCACCAGTGGGATCACCTCCAGCAGGCCGATCAACAGGCCAAACAAAAGCCCGAAGGGCACGCGCAAAAACCCAAAAATTGGCACCAGCATCAGGGCCATGATGAACCCCAACACCAACTGGCTGATGAGAAAGTTCTGGAAACTCAGAGCCAGGGCTTCGCCGATGCGCGGTCCCCAGGGCTTGGGGAAGAGGCTGAGCAACCCCTGCCAGAACTGCCCCCCGTAGAGCAGCATGTAGAGGGCCAGCACCAACACCAACACCAGATCGATCACCTGATTGAAGGTGCCCAGGAGGATGTCCAGGGATTGGCCGGCAATTTTTTCGGCGCTGGCCTGCAGGCGGTTGAGGAGGGTGTTCACCAGCTCTGTCTGGCCGAGGTTGATGTTGCGCTCTGCCGCCCACAGGCTGATTTGATCCAGCCAGCTTTGTAAGGTATCCACCCACTCCGGGATCCGCGCCCCCAACTGCACCACCTGCTTGGCCAGGATGGGCACCACAGCGATCCCCACCAAGGCCAGCAGCACCACCGACAGGGCAAAAACCAGGGTGACTGCCAAACCGCGGCTTACCCGATAGCGCCGCAGCACCTGCACCGGATAGTTGAGCAAAAAAGCCAGCACCGCCGCCGTCAGGATGGTGGTGAGCAGATGGCCAAACAGCCGGCCCACCTGTAGGGCCAGCCAGCCGCTGATGACGATCAAAATCCAGGTGAGCAGCAGCCGCTGCAAAGGCGAGAAGCGATTCATGCCAGGGGGATCCCTAAGAGCCTAAAAACCCAGGATGCTATATCCACTATCCACATAGATCACCTGGCCGGTAATGCCGCTGGCCAGGTCGCTGGCCAGAAAAGCTGCCACATTGCCCACCTCGAGCTGGGTGATATTGCGCCGCAGCGGAGCTTTCTCCTCGACCGCGTGCAGCATGGCATGGAAATCAGCAATGGCCGAAGAAGCCAAGGTGCGAATGGGTCCAGCGGAGATGGCATTCACCCGGATCCCGGCGGGGCCCAGCTCGGCCGCCAGGTAGCGAACGCAGGTTTCCAGGCCCGCTTTGGTGACAGCGGCCATGTTGTAGTTGGGCACCACCCGCACCCCCCCCAAATAGGTGAGGGTGAGGATGCTGCTGCCGGATCTCAAGAGAGGCTTGGCGGCCCGGCAGAGGGCAATCAGGGAGTAGGTGCTCACATCCATGGCCAGGGCAAACCCTTCCCGCGAGATATCGCTAAAGTTGCCGCTCAGCTCTTCTTTTTTGACGAAAGCCAGGCAGTGAACCAAGATATCGACCTGACCCCATTTCTGGGCTATTGCCTGAAACAGCTCGTCAATCTGCTGGTCGCTTTGCACGTCGCAAGGGAGGAGAAAATCCGGCTGCAGGGGCTCGGTGAGCTGCTGGACTTTGGTCTTGAAGCGATCCCGCTCGTCCGGCAGATAGGTAACCCCCAACGTCGCCCCCGCTTTGTGCAGTTGCTGGGCAATGCCCCAGGCGATGGAGCGCTCGTTGGCAATGCCGGTTACCAAGGCTTTTTTTCCGGTCAGGTCTAGCATACGGAAAGGTGGGGTAGGTTCTTCTCTATCCTTCCACAGTCCGGAACAGGGGATCCTGTTCAGCCGGGCTGATAGGTGGAGGCCACGTGCAGTTCTTTGAGCTGCTTGGCCTCGACGCCGGAAGGGGCACCGGTGAGCAAACACCTGGCCTGCTGGGTTTTGGGAAAGGCGATGACATCGCGGATGGAATCTTCCCCCGCCAAGAGCATCACCAGCCGGTCTAGGCCATAGGCGATGCCGCCGTGGGGCGGGGTGCCGTACTCGAAGGCTTCCAGCAAAAAGCCAAACTTGTCCCGCGCCTGCTCAGGGGTAAGGCCAATGGTCTGGAAAACCTGCTCCTGGATCTCGCGCTGGTAGATGCGCAGGGATCCCCCGCCCACTTCCACGCCGTTCCAGACCAGGTCGTAGGCCTGGGCCCGCGCCGTTTTCAGGTCGGCCAAGTCGTCGGGGTGGGGGGCGGTAAAGGGGTGGTGCAGGGCTTCCAGGCGGTTTTCCTCGGCATTGAATTCAAACAGGGGAAAATCGGTGATCCAGAGGAGATTCAAGGCGTTCTCCGGGATCAAGCCCAGCTCCTGGCCCAGGTGCAGCCGCAGGCGGCCCAGCGACTCGTTGACCACGGCAGCCGGCCCTGCTCCAAACAGCAGCAGATCCCCCGGCTTGGCGTTGGTAAGCTGCAGCAACTGCTGTTCCTGCTCGGGGCTGAGGCTTTCTTTGAGGGCGCCGATGGTGTCGAGGCTGCCGGGCCGCACCCGGATGAAGGCCAGGCCACCCGCCCCGTACTGGGTGACCAGCTTGAACAGATCCCCGCCCGGCTTGATGCGGGTGTTGGAGATCTTTTCGTCGCCGCCCGGCACCGGCAGAACTTTGATCACACCGCCCTCTTGCAAGGCCTTGGCGAAGACCTTAAAGCCGGATCCCTGAAACAGCGGCGAAACATCCACCAATTCCAGCCCAAAGCGGGTGTCGGGCTTGTCGGAGCCGTAGCGGGCCATGGCCTCGGCATAGGTCAGCCGCGGGAAAGGGCGGGGCAGGTCGATGCCTTTGACGGTTTTGAAGATATGGCAGAGGAGCCGCTCGTTGAGTTCCAGGATCGCCTCCTGATCCATAAAGCTCATCTCCATGTCCAGCTGGGTAAACTCCGGCTGGCGATCCGCCCGCAGATCCTCATCCCGAAAGCAGCGGGCAATTTGGTAGTAGCGATCCACGCCGGCCACCATCAGCAACTGCTTAAAAAGCTGGGGCGACTGCGGCAGGGCAAACCACTCCCCGGGGTTGACGCGGCTCGGCACCAGGTAATCTCTGGCACCTTCGGGGGTAGAGCGGGTGAGGATGGGGGTCTCCACCTCGATAAAGCCTTCTTCGTCCTCCAGGAAGCGGCGGATGGCCTTGATGACCTGGTGACGCAGCTGCAGGTTGCGGGACAGGCGCTCTCGCCTCAAGTCCAAGTAGCGGTAGCGCAGGCGGATCTCCTCCCGCACCTCTTCCCCTTCCTCCCCCGAGACGCTGAAGGGAAGCTGCTTGCCCACCCGGCTGAGAATTTCCAACTCTTCCGCGTAGACCTCCACCTCGCCGGTGGCCAGGCGGGGATTAAAGGAGTCACTAGGTCTTTGGTGAACCGTTCCCGTTACCCGCACCACATATTCGCTGCGCACCTGCCCCGCCAGCTCGTAGGAGAGGGGGGTTTTCTGGGGATCGGCCACCAGTTGCACGATGCCGGAGCGATCCCGCAGATCCAAGAAGATCACACCGCCGTGGTCGCGGCGGCGGTCGATCCAGCCGTAGAGGGTGACGGTCTGGCCGATGTGGGCCGGGCGCACTTGGCCACAGTAGAGGGAACGAGGCGGGCGACGGATGGCAGCAGGCATGGACGCGGTGAGATAACGAGGGTCTGAGCCCCTATCATACAAAACTCAGCCCCACCGTCTCGATGCTGCCCCTCAAGGACAGTCAGGGGATCCGCCCAAGGCCGCCACGATGGTGCAGGTGTTGAGGCGCATCATGGCGACGTAGGTTTCGGCGCCGCTGCCTGCTTCCCCCAAAGAGTCCGAGTACAGTTCCTGTTCGGCTACCTGCACCCCGGCTTCGGCGGCCACCGTCTGGATGAGAGCGGGGTTAAGGGTGGTCTCGGCAAAGACCGCCGGCACCCCCAGGGCGCGGATCTCCTCCACCAACTGGGCCACCGTCTGGGCGCTGGGCTGTTCCTCGGTGCTGATCCCCAGGAGGGATCCCCCCATCTTCAGGCCGTAGGCTTGGGTGTAGTAGGCAAAGGCATCGTGGGTGGTCACCAGAACCCGGTTGGCGGGGGGAATGGTCTGAATCTGTTCCCCGATCCAGGTGTGGAGCTCCTCCAGCTCCGCCCGATAGGCGGCGGCATTGGCCTGGAAAAAAGCGGCTTCGTTGGGGACTTGCTCCGTCAGCTCCTGGGCAATGTGCTCCACCATGAGGATGACGTTTTCCACATTGCCCCACACGTGGGGATCCGGCGTCGGGATCCCGTCTTCATCGGCGACGATGGGCTCAAGGATCTCGGCCAGGGCAACCCGCCGCGCTCCTTGGGCCGTGGCCTCGATAAGACGAATTAACCCCGGCTCCAGGTTGTAGCCGTTGTAAAACACCAGATCCGCTTGCTCCAGGGCCGCGGCATCGGCCGGCGTCGGCTCATAGACGTGGGGATCCACGCCCGGCTGCAGCAGGCTGCTGAGCTGGATGCGATCCTGCCCCACCTGCCCTACCCAATCGGCAATCAAGGTGGTGGTGACCACGACGCGGGGACGCGCCACAGCCAAGCCAGCCAGGGACAGCCAACCCCCGATCACCAGGCCAAATCCCACCGCCAAGCGGCGCCCAGCAAAAAACAAAGCTTTCATTTTCATAATCGTTTCATGATTCATGTACCCCCCTAGGTTACACTGGTCTTGATGAAAATGAAAGGAAAATGAAAAAACCAGCGGTTTCTCTCCCGCTTCGTCCGGCCTCCCTGGTGGTGCGGGATCTGACGGTGCGCTACGGCAAGTTGCTGGCGTTGGAGAGGATCGGCGCCGAGATCCGGCCGGGGCGCATCACGGGCATCCTGGGGCCCAACGGGGCCGGCAAGAGTACATTGCTCAAGGCGCTGTTGGGGTTGGTGCCCAAAGAGGGGGGCGAGGTGCGCTACGGCGGCCAGGTGCTGCGGGGGGAGCAAGTGGCCTATGTGCCGCAGCGGTCGGCCATCGACTGGAGCTTTCCGGCCACGGTGTGGGATGTGGTGCTGATGGGACAGGTAAGAGCTGCCGGCTGGTTGCGCCGCATCGGGCCAGAAGGTCGGGAGCGGGCCGCGCAAGCCCTGGAGCGGGTGGGGATGGGAGCCTATCGGGATCGGCCCATTGGTCGGCTATCAGGGGGACAGCAGCAGCGGGTGTTTTTGGCGCGGGCTCTAGCGCAGGAAGCGGAGATCTACGCCCTGGACGAGCCGCTGGCCGGGATCGACCAGCCCAGCGAGGCCATTGTGTTTCAGGTGTTGCGGGAGCTGGCCGACGCCGGCCATATCGTGATGGTGGTGCACCACGACCTGGGGCAGGCGCTGGCCTACTTTGACGAGGTGCTGCTCCTCAACCGCGTGCTGATTGCCCAGGGATCCCCGCAGCAGGTGTTGCAGCCGCAGGTGTTGCAGCGGGCCTATGGCCGTATCCTGCCCTTGGACTCGGCTGCCTAGGGGGTGAGAGGTGGTATGGAAGGGCTCTGGCACACCCTGGCGGATCCCTTGCGCTTTGCCTTCATGCAGCGGGCCCTGTTGGTGGCCGTGGCCATCGGCATGCTCTGCGCCGTGGTGGGCAGCTATCTGCTGGTGCAAAGCTTGGCCCTGCTGGGAGATGCCCTCAGCCATTCGCTGCTGCCGGGCCTGGCCATTGCCTACATGCTGGGCCTAAACCTTTTTGTCGGCGCCTTCGTGGCGGGGTTGCTGAGCGCTCTGCTCATCCAGTGGATCCGCTCCGCCACTCCCCTCAAGCCCGATGCGGCCATGGGGATCGTCTTTTCTGCTTTCTTTGCTTTGGGGATCCTGTTGATCACCCTGATCCAACGGCGGGCCCGCATCGATCTCAACCACTTCCTCTTCGGCAACCTGCTGGGGGTAAGTGCTGCCGACGTGTTGACGGTGGTGGGCATCACCGCTCTGGTGCTGGGATTGGTGGCCCTCTTTTTTAAAGAGCTGACTTTTTACAGTTTCGATCCCCTGGGAGCCAAGGCAGCCGGCCTGCCCACCGAGGGACTGGGCTGGGGGCTGATGGCGCTCACCTCCCTAACTTTGGTGGCCAGCATGAAGGCGGTGGGGGTGCTGCTGGTGCTGGCCATGCTCATCACGCCGGCAGCAACAGCCTACCTGTTGGTGCCTCGCCTGCAGCAGGTGATGCTGCTGGGATCCCTGTTTGGCGTCAGCACTAGCTTGCTGGGGATGTACGCCAGCTACTACCTCAACGTCGCTTCTGGCCCGGCTATTGTCCTGGTGGCCTCCACCTGGTTTGGCTTGGCCTTTCTGGCCAAAGTCATCTTCGGCCAAAGCTAAAGGCCGGGGAGAGGGATCCCCGGCCCAGAGCCTATCGGATTAGAAGCGGGAAGAACGGCTATCCCGCCTGCCGCCGCCTGCGCCGGCCTGACGCGGCATGGCCTTGTTAACCCTCAGATCCCGGCCCATCCAGGTGGCGCCATCCAACTCATCGATGGCTTTTTGCTCGTCGGCCTCGTTTTCCAGTTCCACAAAAGCAAAGCCGCGCTTGCGGCCCGTCTCCCGATCCACCGGCAGCTTGATTTGCTTGACGGTGCCGTACTCGGAAAACACAAGCCGTAGGTCTTCTTCACTGGCCTTGAAGGACAGATTGCCCACAAAAATGGTCATAACGTAGCGAACTCCGAACCTTAACCTTTAGCGCTCAGTTCGGAAGCTCACCTGGTTAGACCATTGGCTCAATCCGAACCTGATGCCATCCACATCTTAGTCTCCCCGACGGCATTTGCAAACTACCTGTCCAAGATCTTTTAGCGGCGCTTGTCCTGTCCCAGGGGTTGGCGTTTGGGAATGCCGGGAGGACGGGGATAGCAAGCTGGTGTAGGGGCGACTTTCTCCAACAGCAGGCAATGCCGCATCCCGTGGCTGTGGGGGGTAGTGAAGGCTTCGACATGGATCAGCTTCCCCCCCAAAAGAGAAAGGGCCCGCTTCAGGGTTTGGGCTTCTGCCTCGGTCCAATGGCCGCGGTAGAGAATGGCGCGTCCCCCCACCTTGAGCAGGGGCAGGCAATACTCGGCGCAGATCTCCGCCGCTGCCACGGCTCTGGCCAAGGCCAGATCGTAGCTGCCGCGTTCCTGCGGGTCTTGCCCCCAGATCTCTGCCCGTTGGGCCACCGCCCGCGCCTGGGCGAGGGAAAGCTGCTGCAAAACTTCTTGCACAAAGGCGATCTTGCGTTGGCTGCTGTCTAGGAGGGTGAAGTGGGCCTGGGGCAGGGCGATCTGGGCCGGGATCCCTGGAAACCCTGCCCCGGTGCCGATGTCGATCCCGCGCCAGGGCTGAGCTTGGATTTCATCCCAGGATCCCAGCAGGCGCAGGCCCCGCAGCGAGTCCCACAGGTGTTTCTCCCAAAAATCGATGGGATCGGTGATGCGGGTGAGGTTTTGGGTGCGGTTTCCGGCCATCACCAGGGAATAGAGCTGTTGCAGTTGCTGCTGCTGCGGCTCAGAAGGCTGCCAGCCCAGATCCACCAGCCAGCTTGACCACAGGGCCTCCAGTTCTGGGGGCTCAGAAGCAGGCGGGTCAGCCTTCTTCATCCCAGGGATCGCAGCCATGGCAATCCCAGTTTTAAGCCGGCGGGGATGGCTTTGTCGGCCCAGCCCTTGAGCTCTTCGGCCAAGCCCTGCAAAGAGCGATCGGCCCCCAGCAGCTCCTGGTTCAGGCAAACCAACTCCTGCAAATCCAGCTCCTGACAGTGGATCCCCTCTTCCACCAGCAGGTTAATCGGCTGTGGCTGGGCCTGGAAGGATTGACGGGAGGCCAACTCCAGCTCCACATCCAGAAGCACCTGCTCCAGTCGCTCCACCTGCTCTTGCATCTGCGCCAGCAGGGCTGCCAACTGTTGGCAGTAGTGGTGAACCCGCTGGGCATAGACCTTGAGCGGCAAGGTCAGCGGCAACAGCGATTCAGAGAGCACCTGGATCAGGTGCTGGGCTTCCAGCTCTTCCAGTTGTAGGTCTTGCCAAATGGCCTGATAGAGGCGCAGCGAATGGCGGCAGCTTTCCAGGCGCCGGTAGCAGGGCTGTAACACCGAGGCTCGCAGCTCCTGCAGATAATCCCTCCACAGCTGCCCCACCTCCACGATCCAGTGGGAGCGAAGAAAACTCCACCCCTGAGCCAACAGCCAACTCATCACCAGGCCCGCCAATAACTGGTTTTTTTGTCGTAACAGGAAAGGCGAAAGCTGCTCTCCCCAGATGGCCAGACCCAGCCAGAGCAGGGCGGCCAAAGCCAAGTGGGGCAAGCTGATCATCTCGGCCAAAAGCTGGGCAGAGCAGCGCTGGCGCAGCATCCAGACCATCCCAGCGCCCAAGCTGTAGAGTCCTCCCCCCAACAGCGGGATCACCACCAGCCATAGGGGTTGCCCTCTCCCCAAGTGCAGCAACGACCCACCCTCGCTCAGCGCATCCCAACTGAGCAAGTACAAGGCCAACAAAGCCAAAACCACACCCCACCCTTGCTGCCGCTTGAGACGGCGAGCCAGCAGACGACGGCGACGACGAAGATACGTTTGAAAGGACTCAGCAACAACGGACATAAAACGATGGCACTGCGGATCTTTGCCAGTATCTCCACCGGTCTGGATGGCTTCTTTTTTCGATCATAAGTCTTGCCTTTACCTGGTCATCTGGGTTCCCCGTTGCGATGGTTGCTGGGAATCATTGCCTAGCCAGTGAGCGGTTTTTTAGCGAAAACTCTCTTCCCACCCGATAGGGACTCTCCAGGACAGGCAACTGCAAGCAAGCGCCTCCATCCCTGTTACGATGGAAGAGCCCTTAATGTTTCTTATCCACAGCCGAGTTAGTCGCTAGGCCCGGCTTTCTCATTCTGCACTTGCGAGGTTTTGTGAACTCTTCTACCTCTCCCCTCCCTCCCGGCCTTTTTCCTTCCTCCCTCAAGGTGCAGCGCCAGATGATTGTTATTCTCGATTTTGGATCCCAGTACTCTGAGCTCATTGCCCGGCGTATTCGCGAAACCCACGTCTATTCGGAAATCCTTTCCTACCGCACCACTGCCGAGCAACTGCGGCAACTGCGGCCCCAGGGCATCATCCTCTCCGGCGGCCCCAACTCGGTCTATGAGCCGGGCGCTCCCGCTTGTGACCTGGAGATCTGGAACTTGGGGATCCCCATCCTGGGCGTGTGCTACGGTATGCAGCTTATGGTGCAGCAGTTGGGGGGCAAGGTGGAGCCGGCCCAGAAGGGGGAATACGGCCGTGCCGCCCTGCACATTTTGGATCCCACCGATCTGCTCACCAACCTGCCAGAAAGCAGCATCATGTGGATGAGCCACGGAGACTCGGTGACCGAGTTGCCCCCGGGCTTTCATTCGCTGGCTTACACTGACAACACCCCCTTTGCCGCCATTGCCGATCCGGCGCGCCGTCTCTACGGGGTGCAATTTCACCCAGAGGTGGCCCACTCGGAGGCCGGTGCCTTTCTCATTCGCAATTTTGTCTATCACATCTGCGGCTGCGAGCCCACCTGGACAACGGAAGCTTTTCTGGAGGAGGCCATTCGGGAAGTCCGTGCCCGCGTGGGCGACAAGAGGGTGCTGTTGGCCCTTTCGGGGGGGGTGGACAGCTCTACTTTGGCTTTTCTGCTACACAAGGCCATTGGGGATCAGCTCACCTGCGTGTTCATCGACCAGGGGTTCATGCGCAAAGATGAGCCGCAGCGGCTGCTGCGCCTTTTCCAAGAGCAATTTCACATCCCTGTCCACTACGTGGACGGACAAGAGCGCTTTCTCCGCCAGTTGCAGGGGGTCACCGATCCCGAGGAGAAGCGCAAACGCATCGGGGCAGAGTTTATTCGCGTGTTTGAGGAGGAGTCGCAGCGGCTGGGCCCCTTCGAGTACCTGGCCCAGGGCACCCTTTACCCCGATGTGATCGAGTCGGCCAACACCAATGTGGATCCGGTTACCGGAGAGCGCATTGCCGTCAAGATCAAAAGCCACCACAACGTCGGCGGCTTGCCGGAGAATCTGCGCTTTAAGCTGGTAGAACCTCTGCGCAAGCTCTTCAAAGATGAGGTACGGCAACTGGCCCGTTCGTTGGGCTTGCCGGAAGAAATTGTTGGCCGCCATCCTTTCCCGGGGCCGGGCCTGGCCATCCGCATTGTGGGCGAGGTCACCAAAGAGCGGCTGGAGATCCTGCGCGAGGCCGACATGATTGTCCGCCAGGAGATCAACCGCTCCGGCTACTATCCCAAGCTGTGGCAAGCCTTTGCCGTGTTGCTGCCGGAAGTGCGCTCGGTGGGGGTGATGGGGGATAAGCGCACCTATGCCTGCCCGGTGGTGGTGCGACTGGTCACCAGCGAAGACGGCATGACGGCGGACTGGGCTAGGGTGCCCTACGACCTCTTGGCCACCATCTCCAACCGCATCGTCAACGAGGTGCCGGGCGTCAACCGCGTAGTCTACGACATCACCTCCAAGCCCCCCGGCACCATCGAGTGGGAGTGATGCTGGTCGGGCGGGATCCCTTGCCTCTGGCCTCAAGGCCGGACTGGAGCGATTACCTATGGCCTGCTTCCGGCAGGGAATAGGAAGGGCTTGAGCTGAAAGGCTGAGCGGCTTGCACTTCCATACGGGCCAGGGTTGTGGCCGCGTCGGCCAGTTGTAGGGCTAGGTTGGCACGGCTAATCGGATCCCGGGCATTCCAGAGATCTTGTCCCAGACAAAACACTCGATAGCGAAAAGCTTTGATGGAGTGCGATGGGATCACTTTGACGGTCATGGTTACAACCTTTTTTCCACAGCAATCTGAGCGTTCAGCAGAACCCGCTCCGGCTCGAGGTAAACAAATGTTACCAAAACAACTTCGTTGGCACCCCTAATCGCAACCGGGCAGGTGGCTTTTTGCGGTTCCACCCGTTCATGCCGTACCCCCACAGTGTATTCTCCAATCGGCAGGTCATCAAAGCCGGCGTCGGCGTAGATTAACTCGATGGTTTCTTCGGCAATCAGTTGCCCCTCCCGCTCCAGAAAGGCGACAAAAGGGATCCCGTCGATGGAAGTGAGGGCGTTGTTGGCCTGGTTGCGGATCATCACAAAGATGTCGGACATAGCTGGGATGCCGCTCCGAAAGACTTATGCAACGCTGAACAAAGCAGAACTTTGCCCAGCA
>NZ_JANSHP010000071.1:0-7679 GCF_047502605.1 Synechococcus sp. RC10A2 | reverse complement strand
GTGGACTCAGGGCGGTGGGACTGCCGCTCTCTGGCTGTGGAGGATCCTGGTTTACCAGTCCGTTGAAGCAGCAACTCCGAGAAGTGATTCTCGGAAGCTCCCGTCTACAGCCCGTCAGGGCTTAGCGGGAGAGGATGTCACTTTCACTTTTTTGAGGTCAACCGAGCCCTGGTGTTGGATCGCGCCGCCAGCTTTGGCAGGCGCCTCAACATCCCTTCCGGCCAAGCGGTGCGTTTTGAGCCGGGGCAAACCCAGCGGGTCACTCTGGTGGCGCTGGGAGGCAAGGGTCTGGTGCATGGCTGCAACCGGCTGACGAAGAGCAGCGTCCGCTCTGCAACGCAAAAGCGGCGGGCCCTGGCCCGATTGCAGGAGTGGATGGGCTAGGTGGTTAAGCGCTATGGACATAACGCCCCTCGAAGTATGCAGCTTTGGGCATCTGGGCTGAGGCTTGGCCACATCCCCATCCCACCTCAGATTCAAGAGAGTAGGGCTATCCAATTCTTCCTCTGGGATCTGGCCAATGTTAGAGCGTGAGACTGTTTGGTGGATGTGGGTACAGGGCTTGGGGCTGAATCTTTCCGGGTTGGCCCTGTTGGCAGCAGCAGGTGCCACTTTCGGCCCCCTCTGCTGGACCGGCGCGACGGTGGCGGTGATGCTCAAGTTAATTGGAGATAGCCAACTGCTGCGCGCCTACTGGCTTTGGCAAAGTCGGCACCGCCAAGCGGGATCCCAGCCCGTCAGCTCGGCAGCGGCGCTCCAAAGTCAAGTTTGAACAGTTACCAAACAGCCTGTTCGTGGAGCTTCAGCTTCCCTCTCCCCCTGAGGAAGAGGGGCGGGTGAAGGCCAGCGGCAAAGTGCCTTAACCTTGTTTGAAACGACTGTCAGGGAGTTTGAAACAGCCTGACCCTCACCGCAGGTGGGCCACAGTCACACCCGTACCGCCGTCCTGGGGATCCGCTGGGGCAAACCTCTGGACACGCGGGTGATTTTGGAGGTAGGCCTGGACGCCGGCCCGCAGGCGTCCCGTGCCGTGGCCGTGGATGATCCAAACCGGGCCAGGAGGGGCTTGGGCAAAGTGCTGTTCCAGAATCGCCTCGGCATCGGCTACAGTTTTCCCCCTTAGGTCAAGGGTGTTGCGGCTGGTGCGCAGGTTCAGGGGAGCAGTGGTGGGCGGTGGGGAAGGAGGAGCTTTGGGGCGCTGGCGCTGTTTGGCCTGATGTTCATCGATGGGATCCAACTGGCCCCGCGGCACCGTGAACTTGAGAATGCCGCTGCGCACCACATACACCTCTCCTTCGACGGCAATGACCTCTCCCGTCTGTCCCAGGCCCCGCAGCCGCACCCGATCCCCCACCTCTGGCACGAACTCAGTCTCAACGGGCGGCGGCGGCGGCGAGTAGCGCCTGCGAATCTGCTCCAGCTCAGCAGCGACCTGCTGGGGATCGTCCCCCTGTTGCAGCTTGCGGACGGCGGCGGCCACCTCCCGGCGGGCGGCGGCCAAGAGGGCTTGCAGCCCCTGTTGCTGCCGGTACTCCAGTTGCGCCTCTCGCTCAGCCATTTGCCGACTGCGCTGCTGCATTTGGCGGTACAGGGTTTCCAGCTCTTGGTGCAGGGATCCCACCTGGGCGGCCCGCTCTTCCAACTGGGCCCGTTGCGCCTCCAGCCCCGCGATCACCTTATCCACCTGGCTTTCCCCCTGCAGATGCTGCTGCGCCCGCCGCAGAATCTCCGGCTCCAGGTGCAGCCGCCGGGCGATGGCCAAGGCATTGGAGCGACCAGGGATCCCCCACAGCAGGCGGTAGGTGGGGGCCAGGGTGGCCTCGTCAAACTCCACCGAGGCATTCTCAAAGCCGGGATGCTGGTATTTCAGAGCCTTCAGCTCGCCGTAGTGGGTGGTGGCCAAGGTCAGCAGGGCCTTTTCGGCGAGATACTCCAATAGCCCGGCAGCCAGGGCCGCGCCCTCGCTGGGATCCGTGCCTGCCCCCACCTCGTCCAGCAGAACAAGGGCCGGCGCCGGCTCCGACTGCAAAGCTTGCACGATGCGGCTGATGCGGCGAATATGCCCGGAAAAAGTGGAGAGGCTTTGCTGCAGCGATTGCTCGTCGCCGATGTCGGCATAGACCCCGTCGAACCAGGGCAGTTGGGGCGGATCCTGGGCGGGCAGGAAGATCCCCGCCTTGGCCATAAGCACCAATAGCCCCAAGGTCTTCAGGGCAACCGTCTTGCCGCCAGTGTTGGGGCCGGTGATGACCACGGCGCGGATGGACTCCGAGAGGGTGAAATCGATCGGGATCACCTCCGGGCCCTTGCCTTCCTCGCGAGACTGCCACAGAAGCAAGGGGTGCCTAGCTTGGCGCAGGCGCAATCCTGCCGGGACAAACTGGGGGCGATTGCCCCCCAACCAAAGGCTGTAGCGAGCGCGAGCCAACGCCACCTCCAGCCCCACCATCACCGCCTGCAGATGCTCCAAATCCTCGGCAACAGATCCCACCTGGGCCGAGAGGGCGGCCAAGATCCGCTCTTCCTCCGCCTGGATCTGGGCCTGGCTTTCCCGCAGCCGGTTGCCTAGCTCCACCACAGCGTAGGGCTCTACATAGAGGGTGGCCCCGCTGGCAGAGCTGTCGTGCACAATGCCGCGGATGAGATCCCGATGGGTGGCCTTTACCATCAGCACAAAGCGCCCCTGCCGCTGGCCAATCAACGTGTCCTGCAGCGCCTGGGGGTGCTGGCTCATCACCTGTTGTAGGCGTTCTTGGATCTGGCTGCGGTACTGGCGGTGCTGACGGCGCAGGTCTGCCAGGGCGGCGCTGGCGCTATCTCTCACCTCGCCGTGTTCGTCCAGGCAGCGGAAGATCTCCTGCTCTAGCTCAGGATAGGTGCGCAGATTGCTCACCCACTCCTGCAGGCGGGGCAGGCGCTCGTCAGCATCGATGAGTCGGCGAAGGCGGCGAGCAGCCCCCAAGGTGGTGGCAATCTGCACCAGCTCTTCCCCGCTCAGAATGCCCCCCCGTTCGGCCCGTTCCAGGGCCGGCAGCAAGTTGTGGATCCCGTCCAGAGAAATCCCCCCTGGCTGGCTGCAATCCAGCCGGATGGCCTCCTCCGTTTGATCAAGACAGACCTCGCTCTCGGCGCGGCTCCGCCAGGGATCCAGCTCTAGGCAGGCGCGGCGGCCTAGGGGTGTGGCGGCAAAGCTGGCCAAGTGTTGGCAGAGGCGGGGCCACTCCAACAATTCCAAAGTTTCTTGGCGGAGGGAAGGATCGGGCTCAGAACAGATCGGCAGCAGGTTGAAAGTAGTGGGCGTAGGCATTCCTGAAGAAATTAGCCATTCGAGGAAGAACGGAGCTGCAGCCGCTTCATCTCTTGCAAAAACTGCCGCTGGTAGTTGAGAAAGGCAGTGTGCCACTCGCGGAAGCGACGCTCACCATCGCGCACCAACATCTGTCGGTAGTGCTCGGAGTTGAGACGGGGCCGGGCCGAGTTCATGGGGATCGAAGACGCTCTGCCCCTATTGTGGCAGGCCGCGGGGCGCCTTTCATAGCTTCCAACCTGCGGGCAGGCGAGAAAGCACCCCATCTGTTCTGCCGGTGAGGGGAGATTTTTTGCTTGCAGTATGGCCGAACTTGGCAGTCGGCCTTGGCATACTGGAAGAGTCGTCGTACCTCAGCTACGCAAGTCAAATCCGTGCGCAAACGAGTGACCCTGATTTTTCCTCGCCACTTGGTGAATGTGCCCCTCACCTATCGTCTGGCGAAAGACTTCGATGTAGCCGCCAACATCGTCCGTGCCAGAGTAACCCCTAACGAAGTGGGCACCCTGGTGGTGGAGCTCTCGGGAGATATCGACCAGGTGGAGGCGGGGCTGGAGTGGGTGCAGTCTTTGGGCATTGAGGTGGCCGAGCGGGCTAAAGAAATTCAGATCGACCCAGATTTGTGCGTGGATTGCGGCTTGTGTACGGGCGTTTGCCCCACCGAGGCACTGAAGATTTCCGCTCCCGACTGGAAACTGGAGTTTCTGCGTAATCGCTGTGTTATGTGCGAACAATGCATCCCCACCTGCCCTGTCGGGGCCATCAGCACGAGTTTATAGCGATGAGGCGAAGAGCCGGCTAAGCCGACAAGTTCATTCACCATTACAATGCTGTAATATGACCCCGATTGGACTGGATTTGCCCAGGTTAATTCGAGGCAACTGGATATGCTCTCTACCTCGACGCTCATTGGCTTGACCTATGCTGCGCTAGCAGTTCTCTACCTGCTGGTGCTGCCGTTCTTGTTTTTGGTGTACGTGGACAAGCGCTGGAACTACAGCGGTGCCTGGGAAAAGGTGTTGATGTTTTTCCTAGTTTTGTTTTTCTTCCCCGGTATGGTGCTCGTGGCTCCCTTCATGACGTTTCGGCCCAAGCCGCGTTCGCTCTAGAGCTCGCCCTTCTGCAACCTACCAGCCATGCGCAGACGGGATGTTCTCGGCATTGGCCTAGCCCTGCTCTTGGGGGGAGGACTTCTCTACGGGCTGCTGCTTTGGGCCGGCTTAGATACGGGCGCGGCGCAGCAGGTGTCGAGTGTGGTGTTTCTGCTGGGATGCCTGGGCTGGACGGTGGGCTACCTGAAGCGGGTGTTGAGCAGGGAAATGACTCTGAAGGCCCAGTGGGCCACTTTCGAGAGGCAGCAAATCCAAGAAAAACTTCACTCCCTCTCCCCGGAGGAGTGGCAGGCCTTGCAGGCCGAGCTGGCCTCCGAAACCGAAGAGGAAGCTGAGGGTGGTTTGACCGAGCAAGGCAAGTGCTGAGGCCGCCGGGCAAGCTGTACCCAAAAACTTGTCGCAGATCGGTGGAGTTTCAGCTAGAAACTGCAGGAGCCCCGCACTGTACCCCCTCAATCCCCCCGCCCCCCTGCCCCCATATACGGGGGGTTGGGGGGGAAGGGGGGGCGGTCGGAGTCGGGTAGTTTACGTATCCAAGCGGCTGGGTCAGCCCAGCACTACCGGTATAGCTAGTTACTGTTTCTTCTCTATTGGAAATGCTACCTTGCGCCGTAGGCAAAGTTGTGAACTAAGGCAAGTCGTTTCTCTGCTCACCGTGACCAAGACCGTTCTGGTGGCTCAGGGTCAGCTTTTGCAAGCCCAGCTCTGGAAGCTGGTGCTGGAGTCTCAGCGCCATACAGTGGTGCTGGTTTCTCCTCAGGCAGATCTGGTGGAGGTGGCGGCAACTCATTCTCCGGATCTGATGGTGGTGGATATGACGACGGGGCTGTTTAACCCCTATGCCTTTTGTCGAGAGTGTCGGAGCCGGCTTCCGGATATCCCTGTGATTCTCACTCATTACCCTCGTCGCCCCATCGAGCCGGCAGAGCGGCGCTGGGCCATTTACCAGGGGGCAGCCGAGGTGATCCCCGGTTTGGCCGAAGCCGACGACATTCTCCACTCCCTCGAGCAAATTTACAAGGCAGCCAGGTGGTCTTTTCCCATCGACACGGAAGCTCTTCACGCGGTTCTCGAGCAGCTGGGTTTGTGGTCTGAAAAAGACAGCCCCCCTCCTTCCCTGTCCGTTGCAACAGAAGAACGCCAAGAGCAAACGGCTGCGCCCCCGCCGGCAAACTATCGATTGATGTATCGGGGCCGCCCTGTCGAGTGAGCTGCAAGCGCTCCACACCACTAACGCGAAGCAGAGGGGATCCCTTGGGCGCTTTTCTCCCCTGGCGGGGTTGGGGATCAGGGCAGCACCAGCGCTAGGGTCGTGCCCTGGGATCCCGTCTCCACCAAACACAAGTCTCCTCCGTGGGCTTGCAGGATACGTTTGGCGATGTACAGCCCCAGACCTCCTGAGCCGGTCGGGTAGTGCTGGCCGGCGATGTGAATGGGTTGGGCGATGTAGGGCTGGGCCAGCTCTTCCAGGGGAGCCGGCAGGCCGGGCCCGTCATCCCGCACCTGGATCTGGCGAGGGCTGATGGTCAGCACCACCACCTGGCGGGCGTAGCGCAAGGCATTGTCCACCAGGTTCACCAGCGCCCGTTCCAGCTCGGCCTCATCGGCATTGGCCCACCCTTCTCCCTCCACTCGCAGGTCGATCCCCCGTTCTCGGGCCAGGGATCCCATGCGTTCGGCCACCCGTCGGGCCAGGGATCCCAGATCGCAAAGACGAGGATGTAGCTCGATCTCGCCCCGCTCTAGGCGGTGGGCCTCCACCATCCGCTGCACCAGGGACAGATTGCGTTGGTTCTCCTGCAAGATGCGATCCAGCAGGGCAAGCCGCTCTTCCGGCTGCAACTGCTGCTCCTGCTTGAGGGCACTTAGCAAATGCCCAAAGGCAATGAGAGGGGTTTTCAGGTCATGCACCAAGGTGGCGGTAAAGGCTTCCCGCCGCAATTGGTCAATCTGGATCTGGCGCAGCAGATGGGCAAAGGCCTGGCGCAGGATCAAAGCCTCTTGGGGATCCCCGGGGCGGAGCAGCAAATTCCAACGGGCCGGCTGGCTAATTAAGGTTTCCAGATGGCCCAGCTCGCGGGCCAGCAAGGTGAGGGGCCGCAAGATTAGGGAAGACAGGACATAGCCCACCACTGCCGATAGCCCTGCTAGCAAAGGGATCCACAGCAGCAGCAGGACAGATCCCTCGGGGCTGAGCTCTGTGCCGGGGAGGATCCACTGCACCGACAGGATGAAAACCAAGTTGGGGACAAAGGAAAGGCTGGCAATCACCAGCGCCACCTGAGTGCGCAGGCTGTGGGGGAAGCGGCGGCGCCAGAACTCAAGTAGACGGCGTCTCAAGGGGGAACGGGAGAGAGGGCTGAGTTGAATTAGGCCAGGAGCGAACAGGCAAGTCAAGAGGGCTGGCAAAAAGTGGGGGCTAAATCCGCCAGAGATAGATGGTGTAGGTGTTGATAACATCTGACACGGTGGTGGTGGCGGTGGGCGGCCAATCCCCCATATCGAAAGTGTGGGTGACCAGGCGGGCGCCAGGCCGGAGCTCGCTGCGCAGCTTGTCTCGAATCAGCAGGTGGGAGCGGGGCAGCAAATAACAGGTCACCACCGTCGCTGGCGAGAGATCCAGGGTGAGCAAGTCCTGCTGCCGAAAACTGACCCGATCCTGAACCTGAGCGGCTTGGGCCGCCTGCTGTGCCTCTAGGATGCGCTCTGGGTCGATATCCACCCCCAGGCCCCGCGTGCCGCAGCGCTGGGCTGCCCGGATAGGAATGCGGCCATCCCCACAGCCCAAGTCGTAGAGGAGATCGTCGCCCCGCACCTGCGCCAGATCCAGCATGGCGTCGATCACCAGGGGCAAGGTGCGCACGTAGGGAGCCAGGCTCTCCCTACCGGAGCGGTTCTGAATGGGTTTGAAACCACGAGGTGCCACGGTGGAGCCGGGAGAGAGCTTTCCCCCTATTTTAGGATCCCTTGACTGCCGCCTCTTTTGCGGAGAGAGCAGAAAGCACGGTGGCAGGGATTGGGGTTCTCAATCTTAGATTTTGCGGTTCTGTTGTTATCGCGCAGTTGGCACCTTGAGGTGCTGGGGAGGCTCTTCCAGACCGCTATGGCTGGGAGCGCAGTTTTCCGTCCGTGCCGGAGTCTTGCTGAGGATTTTTGGGGTTTCCTAGCTGCAAACTCTACACTGGGGTTGGTCTGAGATCTGTACCTGATACATTTACGCTGAACACTGCTGAGCATTACTGCTCAGCGGTGAAGCGATA
>NZ_JANSHP010000070.1:0-7882 GCF_047502605.1 Synechococcus sp. RC10A2 | reverse complement strand
TTAGTTCCGTAAGACAATATGTTGTTCAGTAAATTCAGGACTAGAGGCTTGCCCTCTCTCAAGGCTCCCCTCGCGAGGCTGCCGGAACAGGGCCCGACGATTCTAAGCCGCCACCCAGTTCTTAGCCCTGGACGGGCGCCGGGACAAGACAGGCTTCCAACTTTTGCTGCAGCTTGGCCGTATCGAGGTGCTGGCCGATGAGCACCAACTGGTTTTTGGGCTGGCGAGGCCAGGCGTCGCTGCTGAGGGTGTAGCGCCGACCGCTGAGGTGGAAGATATGTCGCTCTGGGCTTTCCTCAAACCACAGGATCCCTTTGGCCCGAAAGACTGCATCGGGCAACTCGTTGAGAAAGTTCTGGAAAGCGTCTAGAGAGAAGGGGCGATCGCTCTCAAAGGCCAGGGAGTTAAAACCATCGACCTCGATGTGGCTGCGGTGCGAGTGGCCGTGATCATGGCCGTGTTCGTGGTCATGCTCATGGTCATGCTCAGCGTCGGGAGCCTCCTCCTGGGGCAGAGAGCTGGACTGAAACAGGTCTGTATCCAGGATCAGCTCTAGGGGCACTGCGCTGTTGACCGTGCGCAAAATGCGGGCATCTTCCTTGATCTCGCGAATGCGTTTTTCCAGGCGCTCGATCTCCGCCGGCTCAACCAGGTCGGTTTTGTTGAGGAGAATGACATCCCCATAGGCAATTTGGCTGTAGGCCACGTCACTGTTGAACAGATCAGGAGCGAAGTTGCTGGCATCCACCAGGGTGATGATCGAATCCAGCCGTGTCAGATCCCGCAGTTCTGGCCCCAAAAAGGTGAGGGCAACCGGCAAGGGATCCGCCAGTCCTGTGGTCTCCACCACCAGGTAGTCGATTTTGTCGGAGCGCTCCATCAGGCGCAGCACACTCTCGACAATGTCGTCGCGGATGGTGCAGCAGATGCAGCCGTTGTTGAGCTCTACGAGGTCTTCTTCGCTGGAGACAATCAGCTCGCCGTCGATGCCAATCTCCCCAAATTCGTTGACCAGCACCGCTGTGCGCATCCCTTTCTGGTTGCGGAGGATGTGGTTGAGCAGAGTGGTTTTCCCGCTCCCCAGAAAGCCAGTGATGATGGTGACAGGCAAGCCTCGCTTGGGCACTTCAATGGTGGTGGTCATGGAGGAACCGCAATCTGCTAAAGAGGACCCTTCCACTTTATCCTCATTGTAATGACGCTCTTTGAAGACTCGCTGCCCCAGCGGAGATGTTGAGGCAGCCATCTAGACGCTGTGGTTCCGACCTGAAGAGGGATCCCCGCTGCTTTCGGGGCGTTTGAGGTCGGCCAAATCGTTGAGGCGACGCAGGATCCCCCACCCCTGCAGAGCTTCCAGCAGGGCTTCCCGGACGACAGCCACGGTTTCTTGGTCAAGGGCGAGGCGGAGGTAGTCCACCGCTAGCCGCGTCTGCTCGGCATCCAGGTATGGCATCCAGCTCTGCAGCCGACGCACGCCCAGCAGCCGTCGGTAGGAGTCGGGGGAAGCGATGTCGCTGAGATCTCGCTCCAGTTGGGAACGCTGCCGCTCTTGGCGGCGGCTAAGCCACTCCCAAAACAGCAGCGCCAACAAGGCAAAGGTGGCTAGCCCCTGCAAAATGGCGCCCGTGGCCAGCCAGCGCTGGCTGGATTCTGCCCAGATGGAAACCACGATGTAGGTGCCCAGAGCGGCGCCTGCCCCCCCGACAACAGCAAGCAGCAGGGAGCGATCGGCTTGGCGAAACCAGGCTTGCAACTCCTGCCAGCGGCGGCTGAACTCAGGGCTGCGCGCAGCATACAGCCCCAGCATTGCCCCACTGCCCACAGCTAGAGAAAGAGCTAGCCGCCAGTGCCAAAAAGCCAGCCCCGCCAAGGCCAAGCCCGACAGGGCCAAAACCCGCCATTGCGGCCCCGAGAGTAGCCACAGGGCCACCTGGGATCCCCTCTCCACTGCCCCTTTCTGAACTCGCTGCAGATATTCCCGCCAGGATCCCTGTCCGGAAGAGGGGCGACCCGATCCATCCTTCACCGCTGGCAACTCCCCCAACTTCGTCCCATCTGATCCCTGTCAAGACAGGCCAACGCTCTCTCACTCAATAATTATGCTCTGCCGGCGGAGCTGAGATAGGCTTTCCACCCCTGAGTTTGCAACTGGGCGTTTTTCTCTTGCACCGCTTGCTTGAGGCTTTCCCGGTAGGCCAGCACCCGTTGTTGCAGGGCGGGATCGCCGCTGGCCAAGATCTGCACGGCCAAGAGTCCAGCGTTGTAGCCATTGCCGATGGCTACAGTAGCCACCGGGATCCCCTTGGGCATTTGCACGATCGAATATAGGGAGTCCAGCCCCTGCAGAGATTGGCTGAACACCGGCACCCCGATGACCGGCAGAGGGGTAAGGGAGGCTACCATCCCCGGCAGATGGGCCGCCCCGCCGGCGCCGGCGATAATGACGCGGATCCCTTGGATATGGGCGCGGCGGGCAAAGTCCACCATCGCCTCCGGGGTGCGGTGGGCGCTGAGGATCTGCAGTTGGTAGGGGATCCCAAACTCCTCACACACCTGGGCAGCGGGTGCCAGGGTGGGCAGATCGGAATCGCTGCCCATTAGGATGGCGACGAGAGGGGAGACTTCCATGAGCGGCTGGCCCGTCGTAGCCGATCCATGATCGCATAACCTAGGCCAGTGACAACTGGTGGCGGTTCAGCCAACAGCAAGGTGGCCGCTCCCTCATCCAGGCGGCGCAGGCTGGCAAAGAAGGCGTGGGCCGCCGAGTTGGGATCCGGGCCCAGACATTCTAGGGTAAAGGTGACCTCAGGACAGTGGCGGGAGAGGCTTTCTGCCAGCGCTTCTGGTTTGGCGGCGAAACTGAGAATGCCTAGGTGCGAGTGGCCAGTGGCCAAGCGCCGCAACTGTTGCCAATCCTCAGGCTGAAGCTGGGCAAAGGCAGTGGGCAAAAGCCAGATGGGCTTACCGGGAGCGTAGTGGCTGCTCAGTTGGCCGGGAGCCTCTGGACTCTCCTTGCCGTCTGGGGCAGGGGGAGAGCTTAGGGGCAAATTGAGGTGGGATTCCAAAACTTCCCGCGGGATCCCGCCAGGGCGCAACAGGGTGGGCGTGCCGTCGGGGCTGAGCTTGAGCACTGTCGATTCCAGGCCCACGCTGCACTCTCCCCCGTCCAAAATGTAAGGGATCCGCCCCGCCAACTCGGCATAGACGGCCTGGGCCGAGGTAGGGCTGAGGCGGCCAAAGCGGTTGGCGCTGGGGGCAGCCAAAGGCACCTGAACTGCCCGCAGCAAAGCCTGGGCCACGGGGTGGGCGGGCATCCGCAGCGCCACCGTGGGCAAGCCACTGGTGACGAGATCCGGCACCCGGGATCCCTTGGGCAGCACCAGCGTCAGCGGCCCCGGCCAAAAGGTGTCGACAAGGGATCCCAGGCGAGCGCGAGCGGCGGGAGTAAAAGCCTCCAGATCCACCAGCCAGCCCTGCAGTGTCTCTAGATCCAGCCCAGCCGGCAGATGCAGGATCAGGGGATTGAAACGGGGGCGCTCCTTGGCGGCAAAGATCTCTGCCACCGCCTGTTCGTTGAGGCCGTGGCCCGCCAGGCCGTACACCGTCTCTGTAGGTATGGCCACCAACTGGCCCCGCCGCAGCGCTTCAGCCGCCAAGGCAATGTGCTCAGGGGTGGGGGGGAGGATCTGCGTTTGCATGAGGGGTGGGGGAGCAGTCCCGAATCCATTGTCGGGCCTGGTAGAGGGCAATGTTAATCTGATCCCCAAACAGCAGCGCCAAGGAAGTGAGCCAAACCCACAGCAATAAGACAATAACTGCCCCCACGGCTCCGTAGACTTGGTTGAGCTGGCCGAAGTGCTCCACATAAACCCGCAGCCCCCACGACACCCCAACCCAAAGCAGGCTGGCCACAATCGCTCCTGGCCAAATCGGCATTTGGGGCCGGCGCAAGCTGGGGCCGAATCGGTACAGCACCCAACAGGAGACGACGATCATCCCCAACGAGATAGGCCAGGTGAGCGCTTCCCACAACTTCAGCGCCAGCTCCCGCCAGGGATCCAACTGATCCGGCCCGGCAACCCCCTCCGCTAGGGATTTCGCTTGGGCGGACAAGAAGCGGAAAAAGCTGGCACTGAACAAGAAGATCAAGCTGGCCAAACCGGTTAACCCCAGGGTAGCTAGCATCCAAACCATCGAGATCAGCTTGCGTCTCCAAAAGGGGCGGCGCATCTCCTGGGGGATCTCGTGGCTGAGATCCAAAGCCGTCATCACTGCTCCCAAGGCCCCAGAGGCAGCCCACAGGGTTCCTAAGAAGCTGAGGGAGAGCAAGCCTCGGTTTTCCCCAAAGCGGAGCTCTCGCGCATACTGTTCCAGAAGCACCAGGGCTTCTTGGGGGGCAATCTGCCCCAATTGCTCCATCAGGCGCTGAAAAGCTTGCTCAGAGGAGCCGACAAACAGCCCAATCCCGGTCAAGAGGGTGAGGATAAAGGGAAATAGGGCCAACATCGAGCTGTAGGCCATCTCGGAGGCTAGGCCAAACAGCCGGTAGCGCATCGCGTTTTCCCAGGCCAGCCGTAGTGTACGCCAGGCCAGCTCCCCTTGGCGACTCCACTCTCCCCATGCCCAGCGGATCCCTTGCAACTGCCGGAAGCTCGGCAGCGTCCCCAGCCGCTTCCCTAGCTTCATGGGCCCCTACCCCCTTGAGCCTAGCTCCCAGGATAATTCAAGGCCCTGCGCCTCTTGGCACAGAGAAGGGGTTTTGCCGGTCTCAGGTTCAGGGCTGGCTTCCTTCTTCAACATGGGTGTGCAACACCTTGCCGCGCAGGGTCCTGCCCAGCCAGGGAGTGGCCAGGGATCGCGAGCAAAGGGTGGCTGCCGAGACCGTCCAGGTATGGCCCGGATCGAACAGCACCCAGTCACTTCCGGGAGCTAGGCTGGGCGGCTCCAACCCCAGGCAGCGGGCCGGGTAGAGGCTGAGGGCCGACCAGAGCTGGAGCGCCGTCAGGGATCCCGTCTCTACCAGGTTCTGCCACAGCAGGGGCAGCGCCAGCTCCAGGCCTATGGCCCCAGGAGGGGCTTCGGCAAAGGGCAGGGTTTTCTCCTCGTAGGTGTAGGGGGCGTGGTCGGTGGCAATACCCAGGCTGCCGCTGCGGATGCCGGCGATGAGGGCCTCGCGGTCGCTGCTGCGGGGGAGAGGAGGCAAGAGGCGCAGGTGGGGATCGTAGCCGTGCTCCAAGACGGCTTCCTCCGCCAAGAGCAGGTGCATCCAGGTGGTGCTGGCGCTAACCGGCAGCCCCTCTGCTTGGGCCTGCTGGACAAGCTCCAGGCTGCGGGCTTGGCTGAGGCGCATCACATGCACCGGCGCCGGCGAAGGAACGCTGCGCACTACTTCCAGGAGACGGGCCAAGGCCGCGGTTTCGGCACTGGTTGGGATCCCCTTCAGCCCCAAGCGCAGCGCCCACACCCCCTCGTAGAGGCTGCCCGAGCCAGCCAGGCTGGGATCCCAGGCCCACACCAGCAGCGGCTTATTCCAAGGCCGCAAATACTCCAGCGCCCGCCGCAGTAGGGCCAACGACCGCAGCGGCTCTGATCCTTCAGTCCGGGCCACAAAGCCAATGGCGCCGGCGCGGGCCAGCTCTCCCCAGAGGCTGGGAGCTTCTTCCCGGTCACCCAAGCTCAAAGCAGCCCAGGGCAGCCAGCGGGAATCCCCCGCTCGGCGGCGGTAGCGGCCCACCTGCTCCGGCTCGTCCAGCACCGGGAAAGTTGCCGTTCCGGGCAGGGGGGCAGGGAGAAGACCCACTTGGGTAAACCCCCCTGCCAGAGCTGCTGCCCCCAGAGAGGCGAGGGTTTCGCGGCAGGGGGAGAGCTCTTGATCAGCGATCTCGCCACTGTGGGCGTACAGATCGATCAAGCCCGGCCCCAGCACCCAGCCAGCAGCCTCCAGGCGGGGGATGTCGGCAGGGATCCCCGCCGGCTCGGTGGCCCGGAGGCGGCCCTGCTGCAGCCACACGTCGGTCACCTCATCCCGCTGTTGCCAGGGATCCAACAGGCGCACCCCACGGAGGCAGAGATTGAGCAGGCTCAGGTCGGCAGGGAGGGTGGATCCCATCTTCCACCTCCCTAAAGCGCACCCGCTGTGGTGCAGTCGAAAATCTGGCCGGACAGGTGAGTGGTGAGGTTCAACACCTTGAGAACAGGGGTGCCGTCCTTTCCTTCCGGGTAGTCGATAACGGTAATGCCGCCATTGCCCTGCTTGAAGATCCAAAAGGCGTGGGGGGAAAGGCCGAACAACTGGCAGATGATCGCCTTGTTGATGGCGTCGTGGGCCACCACCACGGCCGTGCCTTCGGGAAATTGGGCGGCGGTGATGGCCAAAATCTCTTCCCAGGCCGAGCGCGTGCGATCCCACACTTGGTACAGATTTTCCCCGTTGGGCATTTGCACCGCGGCCGGATCCCGCTGCCAGCGCTCCAGCTCGCCGGGGTATTCGGCTTCCACCTCGCTCTGGAGCTTGCCCTCCCAGTCGCCGTGGCAGATCTCCTGCAGCTCCGGCATCGGGCGTAGGATCAGGTTGGGGTGGTTGCTGCAGATGGCGTCCGCCGTAGCCCAGGGGCGCTTCAGCGGGCTGGAAAAAGCCAGGTTCAGCGGCTGGTCGGCCAGAAACTCCGCCACCCTAGCTGCCTGCTCCTCGCCAGTGGCGTTGAGAGGAATATCGCGCTGCCCCTGAAAGCGCTGCTCCCGGTTCCATTGCGTCTCGCCGTGCCGCACCAGCAGGATACGCATCCCCTGCTTGCGTTTGGGCAGAGGCTGGCCCAGATGGGCAGTGATATTCAAAGATTCCAGTTGCGGCAGCGCCCCCAGGCCCTGGGGAAAGTTGAGAACGCTGATGGCGCAGTTATCTTGCCCAAGACGGTGGTAGTGAACCGGCCCCAAGCCAATGGCGGTGCTGACCAGGGCGCGGTTAATGCCGCTGTGTCCGACAACGAGAACGGTGAGGGGATGCCTTGGATCGGTTCTCCGATCAGAGGAGGCGGGGGGCACTGACTTCACTTGCTCGGCCAGCAGTTGCCAAAACTCCTGCGCCTGCTGCCAGAGATCCCGCACCGGAAAGCGCCCCTCCAGCTCCAGCTCGTCGGGACGGTGCCGCCATAGGTGGTAATCTTCTGGGTATTTCTCCTTCACCTCGGCAAAGGTCAAGCCCTCCCAAGCTGTCAGGTCGATCTCCCGCAGGTACTCGCTGATAAACAAAGGGATCCCCGCTCGCTCCTTGAGAATGATACGGGCGGTGTCGAGGGCACGGGAGAGAGGGCTGCAGTAGGCATAATCCAAGGGGATCCCGGCCAGAACCTCAGCTACCCGCTGTGCCTGCGCTTCTCCACCGGGGGTGAGGCGAGAGAGATCGGAGCGGCCTTGGATGCGATTTTCGACGTTGAAGGTGCTCTCACCGTGGCGCACGAGCAGGATGCGCAGGGCAGGCTGAGCCATTGTTTGCACGGACTTACTCAAGAACACCTTCTAGAGTATCGCCTAGAGTATCGCTGTTGGGCTGGGCTTGCCCTGCCAGTGGGGTTCTTTCTAGGGGTTGGGTCCCGGATTCTGGCCTCAACAGATCGGGCAGTCAAGTTTTCAATTGGGATGAGCCGCCCAAGCCACTGAGAAAACTCTGCCAGCTCTTCAGGAGCGGGAAGACGCGAACAAAGAGCAAGCCAGCTAGCCCCCCTATATCCCCCCTTGCGGCTGGGGCAGGAACCCTCTGGCTTGGCATAGGCTAGTTCAGGCGGCCACTGCGGCTTTTCCAGTCCAGCTTCTGATCCAGAAGAAACTCCAGATACAGCCTGTTAAGGGCTCAAGGGGTACAATAGCAGCACTTAGCAAACCAACT
>NZ_JANSHP010000069.1:0-55510 GCF_047502605.1 Synechococcus sp. RC10A2 | reverse complement strand
TGCTGGGCAAAGTTCTGCTTTGTTCAGCGTTGCATAAGTCTTTCGGAGCGGCATCTACGACCACCTGATTCAGGGGGACTTGCTGGAGCTGCTGCAGCAGACCTCAGAGCGCTACGACTTGCTCCTGGCGGCAGATGTGTTTATCTATCTGGGGGATCTGGCCCAGGTCTTGCCGGCCTGTGGGCGGGTGCTCAATCCCGGCGGGCTTTTGGCCTTCACCGTCGAGCAGGGATCCGCCCCCGGCTACGAGCTGGGATCCACCACGGGGCGCTCTGCCCACTCCGCCGCCTACGTGCTGCAGCAGGCAGAACGGGCAGGGCTGGATCCCGTCTATCACCAGAACTTTACCCTGCGGCGAGAGGGAGAAACCGACGTGCCCGGAGCCGTGTGGTGTTTACGTCGGCAGCCGTGATCGAAAGCGGCTGGCCCGAAATGGCTGTAGGCCCTCTATCCGCGCCCGGAAAGAATCGAGTAGAGTGGGGGCGCCCGCCTGGATTTGGATTGGGTTTTTATGAATCCGGACACCCCGCCTGCTGCGCCCTCGTCCCGCCGCTTCCCCGTTCGTCCTGTGGCAACGCTGGCCCTCGCCGCCGGCCTCCTGGCGGGGCCTACGCCCTTCTGCAGCGGCTACGGCTGCAGATGCACCGGGATCTGATCCTCTATCGGTACGCCGCTTTCTCCGGCTATGGAGATGTGACAGCGTTCGATCCCGGCCCAAGCGACCGCTGGTTTCCGCTCACCTACCCCGTATTGGCTCGCTGGGGAGGATCCGCCGACCCAAGCCGCCGCAGCTACGCCTTTGACACGCCGCTGCCCGACTACGTGGATCCCGGCGACCCTGGAGATCGCTACTTTCTGGAAGCCAAAGCCTTGCGGGACGGCTATGCCCGCCAGGCAATCTACGCCGGCAATGAGCTGCTGGCCCGCTTCCCGCAGAGCCGCTATGCCGGGGATGTGCTCATGAGTCTGGACGGCCTGACGGGAGAGGCTGCCTTCCTAGGGCGGCTGCTGGCGCAATTTCCCGACAGCGATCGCGCTCTGGAGGCAGCGCTGGGGCTGGGGCCTGTTGACCACTGAGTCTTCACCGTACTGCAGCTTCATGGCCTCTTCACAGAGCCTGCATGGAAGGCCAACAGCGGCATCCTCTGACGGGAGCTGTCTTGCGGGATCCGGGGATAAGGCTTTATCTCCCTTTTATCTCGCCGGATCTGGGTTAGCCTTGGGTTGAGTGTCCTTGGGCCCTGATGGATCCCGCGACCTTTTTGGAGCGCTACGGGTTTGAGCTAGAGGGGCAAGCCAGTCAGGCCTGGGTGGAGCGCTGGAGCAAACAGTTCCCAGCCTCTTGGATCCCGGCGGCCCTGCTGGAAGCCCTCTACCAGGGTCGCTACAAGGCCACCTCTGTGGAACAGATCCTCCGCCTCTGGCAGCGCCGTGGCGCTCCTCACCTCACCTTTCCCCCCGAAATCAGCCAATCCCTGTGGCGGGAACAACAGGAGCTGATCCGGTCTTTGGTCTCGACTGCCGCCAGCTCTTTTGCCCGCCCTCCCTCACCGCTCCCAGCCCCGCTCAGGAGAGGATCCCTCTTCTCCGGAGAATCGGCCATTTCTCTCGACTTGTTGTTGGATGAGCTGCAGGATCTCCCGCCCAAGCTGCGCCACCTGCTCGTTCATGTTCATCCTGCCCCGCCGACCTCCTCGGCGGCTCGCGCTGGTGGGACGGAGCTTTTGGTAACTTTGGAGCTGCAGCTTGCCGACCCTGTGGATCCTGACCAGCCATCCCAAGGGCAGCCTGGGTGAGTTTGCGATTTTGCCTCAGGGATCCTTGCCATCACAAACTCCGGCCTGCTCCCACCCCAGCAGAGCTTGGCGGGATGGGGGATAGGAGTGTCAGGTCTAGTCAAGACTGGCGTTGAAGGTCAAGCTCCCGCCATAGCCTATCAGGGCTGAGCGGGAGTTCTCGACGCCAGGCTCCACGGCGGCAGTGAACTGGCTGTGCACAGCCTATCCTGCCGGAGCTATCCCACTTGTCGAGCAACTGCACCAGGGCAGGCATTGAGCCCAGCCTGTCCCCCTTGATCCCCCTAGCCTAGGATGGCGGTCGCCCCGGCGAAAGCTTCCTCCCGCAGCAGGGCAGCCTTATCCGTGCGCTCCCAGGGCAGATCCAGATGGGTTTGCCCGAAGTGCCCGTAGACCGCCACGTTTTGATAGAAGCGCCCTCCCCTTTGGCGGGGCAACTCTCGCAGTTGGAACTGCGCCAGAATGGCCGCCGGCCTCAGGTCGAAGTGGCGCTGCACCAGCCGCAGCAGAGCTTCATCGGGGATGCGGCCGGTGCCAAAAGTTTCCACCAAAAGGTTGATGGGACGAGCCACCCCAATGGCGTAGCTGACCTGCACCTCGCATTTTTGCGCCAGGCCGGCGGCCACGATGTTCTTGGCCACATAGCGGGCGGCATAGGCGGCGCTGCGATCCACCTTGGTGGGATCCTTGCCGGAGAAGGCCCCGCCCCCGTGGCGGGAATAGCCGCCGTAGGTATCGACGATGATCTTGCGTCCGGTCAGGCCGGCATCCCCCTGGGGTCCGCCGATGACGAACTTGCCGGTGGGATTGGTGAGGAAGCGGGTGTTGCCATCGGGTTTGATGGGCAGCTCGGCAAACACCGGCTGCACCACCGCCTCCCAGAGATCGGCGCGGATCCGCTCCTGCACCGCTGCCTCTTCTGTAATGGCACCGATGGTCGGCGTGTGCTGGGTAGAGATCAGCAGGGTGTGAATGCCCACCGGCCGCCCCTCCTCATAGGCCACAGTCACCTGCGTTTTGCCATCCGGACGCAGGTAGGGCAGGGTGCCGTTTTTGCGAACCGCGGCCAACTGGCGGCTGAGGCGGTGGGCCAAGCTGATGGGCAGTGGCATCAACTCGGGGGTTTCGTCGCAGGCGAAGCCAAACATCAAGCCCTGATCCCCGGCCCCGATCAAGTCGAATTCATCTTCCTGAGATGTGCGACTTTCCAGAGCCAAGTTCACCCCCTGGGCGATGTCGGGGGATTGTTCATCGAAAGCCACCAACACCGCGCAGCTTTCTGCAGAGAAGCCGTTCTTGGCGTCGGTATAGCCAATTTCGGCCACCTTGTCCCGCACCAGTCGGGCGAAGTTGACATGCGCCTGCGAGGTGATCTCCCCGGTCAGGATCACCATGCCTGTATTCACCACCACCTCTGCCGCCACTCGACTTAAGGGATCCGCCGTCAAGAGGGCATCCACGATGGCGTCAGAGATCTGGTCGCAAATTTTGTCGGGGTGCCCTTCTGTCACCGACTCTGAGGAAAACAAAAACGACTTGGACAACGAACCTCTCCTTAAGACGAAACAGATACAACCAAGAACTGCCCAGAAAGCAGAGCCTGCTGCTGCCGTTCATCATCCGCCGGCCTGAGCAGGGATCCCTTCCACCTCAGCCGAGCAGAAGAACAGACCTAGGCCGTGGCCGACGCAGGAGCAAGAGCGCCGTATCGCACCGAGGACTTTGCCGCCGAAGCAATAGAGCCTCGCTCCGCTGCTGCAACCAGAGCTATTGGGAAGCGCTAAAGGGCGAAGTCGTCAGAAAAGTCCCCCTGGCAAGAGGACTGTCCTCTAGAGAAAGCTTTATTCCTTTATCTTTCGGTTACTGACTAACCGCAGGAGTTGGCACCGTAGCGGAGGCTTCCGCCGGTTGCCGCAGCTTCGTTGGGCCTGATCCCTCAGTCTGCTCTGGATAAAGAACGGAACTTGTCCTTATCGTACCCCTAACCTCGACGCATTTGTCAAAAAAATGGTTGCTGAGTGAGCCTCAGTCCAACAGCTTCTGCCACCAGTCGGTGGACTGGGCGGCCCTGAGAAAAAAGACGCTGGCCAAGCCCAAGGGAAAGAGGACGCCGAGAAAACCGACCGTCCCCAGCGCCCAAGCTAGGCGATGCAGGTGTCTTTTGCTGGCAGCGCCCGCGGCTGTTTCTGCCAAGACGGCCAACATCGATCCCAAAGCCGCCAACAGGGATCCACCCAGCCCAGCCAGATAGGCGGGCCCCAGCCACGGCTGCAACTGGGCAGCAGAGGCAATTTCCAGGCGTGGCAAGACTTGAAAACACCCTATCGCCAGCACGGCCCAGATGAAAGAGTACATCAGCAGGCTATCTCGAAAAGCGGCAGCCGGCTCTTTCATGATCCCAGCCCAATTGGGGATGAGTATGCAGCAAAACCCAACTTCTGGCTTGACAGGGATCCTAACCCATCTGCCCCAACTCTCCTGAAACCTGAAAACCTGAAAGCCAGATTAGGATGAAGAGCAGTCTGCTGAGCGAAAACTTCGGCCTGCCAGACCCCTCCTGCGGCTTCCCAACCCTCCATAGCCATGCCCCCCTCTCCCCTGCCGGAAACGCCCGGATCCCTGCCCACCTCGGCCCCCGAGCCGGAAGCCGAACAAAACCGGCGACACCGCCAAAGGATGCAACGCCGCCAGCAGATCCAGCGGCAGCGCCTGGCGAGCATGCGCGACGACAAGGGCTTGGTGATCATCTATACGGGGCAGGGCAAGGGCAAGAGCACAGCGGCCTTCGGCACCCTCTTCCGTGCCCTCGGCCAAGGGTTATCGGTGGGGGTGGTGCAATTTATCAAGGGGGCCTGGGATCCGGGCGAAGCCAAATTGTTGCGCAAGTTGGCCGCCCATCCCGAGCTGGAGCTGGGGAAAATTGCCTTTTACGCCATGGGGGAGGGCTTTACCTGGGAAACTCAGGATCGGGAGCGGGATATCGCCCACGCGCAGGCGGCCTGGGAAAAGGGGCGGGAGCTGTTCAGCAGCGGCGAGTACCACCTGGTGCTCCTCGATGAGATCAATGTTGCCCTCAAGCTGGGGTATCTCTCCCTGGAGCAGGTGTTGGCCGGCCTGGCCGAGAAACCGGAGCGAGTGCACGTGATCCTAACTGGGCGGGGCGCGCCGGCAGGCCTGATCGAGCGGGCCGACTTGGTTACCGAGATGACCTTGATCAAGCATCCCTTTCGCGACCAAGGGATCAAAGCGCAAATCGGCATCGAGTTCTAGTCCTTGGGTGGGGCAAGATGGCCATTCTGCTGGCGGCAGCCACAAGCGGCAGCGGCAAGACCACCGTCACGTTGGCTCTGTTGGCCGCCCTGCGGCGGCGGGGCCTGCGCATCCAGCCCTTCAAGGTGGGGCCTGACTACATCGATCCCCTGTTCCACACGGCGGTGAGCGGGATCCCCTGTCGTAACTTGGATCCCTTTTTAACCGATGAGAACTTTGTGCAGCGCTGCTTTCGCCACCACTGCCAGGGCAAAGATGGGGCAATTGTAGAGGGGGTGATGGGCCTCTTCGATGGGCGGGCGCCCGCATCCCCGCCAGATCCCACGAGCAGAACGGAGCCCTTTTTTGCCAGCAGCGCCCATGTGGCCCGCCTGCTGGGGATCCCCGTGGTGCTGGTCATCGACGGCAGCGGCATGGGAATGACAGTGGCCGCTTTGCTCTACGGCCTGAGCCGCTTCGATCCCGGCCTGGCCATCGCCGGCGTCATTTTCAACCAGGTGGCCTCGGAGCGGCACGGCCAGATTTTACAGCAAGCGGCGGCAGCGGTAGGGATCCCGGTTTTGGGCCAATTGCCCCGCCGTGAGGATCTGCGCCTGCCCAGCCGCCACCTGGGGCTGGTGCCCGTCTCAGAGCTGGATCACTTCCCCCACTGGCAGGAGGCCTGGGCCGACCTGGCCGAGCAGCACCTGAATTGGGACAAGCTGCTGCCGCTGATTCGAACGCTTCCCCCGGCAGCAGGAGAGCTATGGCCAGGGATCCCCTCTCTCGCGGAAAGGACTCCGTCCCGCCACCGTGAACGGGTTCGGGTAGGGGTGGCCCAAGACGCCGCCTTTAACTTCTACTACGCCGACAACTTGGACTTGCTGCGGGCCTGTGGCGCCGAGCTGCTGGCGTACTCTCCCCTGCAGGTGGGGCTGTGGCCGCCGGATCCCTGCGACGGCCTGCTCTTGGGGGGCGGGTTCCCAGAACTGTTTGCCGCCACCCTCTCTGAGAAAATAGCCCGACAGCCACCGCCGCCCGCCCACCCACCCCTGTATGCCGAATGCGGCGGACTGATGGTGCTGGGACGATCTCTCACCGATTTGCAGGGAAAGACCTACCCCATGGCCGGGCTGCTGCCCATCACGGTGGACATGGGCAGCCGGCTGTGTCTGGGCTACCGCGAGGCCACTGTTTTGCGCCCCACCCTGCTGGTCGAGGCCGGGGATCGCCTACGCGGGCACGAATTTCACCGCTCCCGCAGCACCCCCACCTCCCCCAGCCCAATCTACAGCTGGGGATCCCCGCCCCACCGGGAAGGCTGGGCCGGCCAGCGCCTGCACGCCTCCTATCTGCACCTTCACTGGGGATCCCGTCCCGATCTGGCAGTGCGGCTACTCCAGAATTTCTTAAGAATTGCTCAAGGCGCTCCTGATCCCGCTTAAAATAAAGCAGCGATGCAGCCCCAGTCTCCCGTTGCTGCGTCCGCCTTAGCCGCTTTCCGGCAATTGTCTAAAAAAGCTGCCGCCCTGCTCTGGAAGCAGATTCAAAGCAGATCAGTGAAAAGATCGCCATTCAGGGTTCAAAATCCGCTCCGATAGCAGGCTTCAGCGATCCCCAACTGCTTTGAGACTCTTTGAGCAATCAGTCTCCCTTCTTCCCAATCCCCAGGCCACAGCATCGAGTGTTTCCCTCTAGTTATCCGTGATATTCCTCAGCCTTTTCCCACCACAATTCCTCGGGAACCTACCCTACCTCCATCCGTCTGTAAGACCTAGCCCACTTGACCTCGCAAACGGGTCAACCCTTTCTAGACGTGCCACAATCGTCCTGGCCAAAGGGTGGGCAAAATCTTCACCGATAAAGCACTTCGGGATCAAGGCCCAAGCCCCGCCAAAGGAAAACTGACCGGTTCTCGGCAGGGATCGGATCCCAGCGGGCAAGAGTTTTGAATTAGGGTAAACTTTAATGTCTGTTCTGAGAGGAGTGTTAAATTAAATACAACATCCTCCTGCCTTAGACTTTGCCTAGCATGCTATTTGGCCTTCAGTAGTCTTGCTTAGTCTCTGGAGAGATGCTAAACGGATCCCTTTCTTGAGGATTTGTCGATCGTTATGCTAGATATGACTCTAAGTGACTAGGCATAAATTACTAGAACGCGCCCCGATGGGCCAACTCGCTATGGGAGGAGTGTGATGTTCGCACGGTTGGCGGAACAATACCGCAGCTACGTTCAAGACCTGGTGATGAGTTTGCAGGCTCTGGCCATTGTTTTGGAGAAGCGGGGCTACCCGGCTTCTTGCTACACCTGCGGCACCTCATTTGAGAGCGCCTCCTTCATGGTCAGCTTACGGGAGGGGCACTTGATTCGCTTTTTGGTTTCCGAATGCTCCATCAGTTGGACGGAGATGCGGGATGACCGGGAGCTAATGAAGTTAGAAGGGGCAGAAGCCATTCGCCAACTCCAGGATCTGGCAGAGCTGATCAAAGACGATCTGGTTGCTGCTGCCGCGCCGGCAGAAGCTCTAGCTGCCAGCAGTTGATTCCCATGCAGTTGGATGAGAAGCCTAGCCTACGGCCCTTTGGGCCTAGCCGAAGCTAAGCTAGACTCAAGGCGCCTCCCGAGCACCTTCCCCCTCCAACACTTGTCACCGGCCTTCATACCCCCAAGGGGATTCGAACCCCTGTCGCATCCGTGAAAGGGATGTGTCCTAGGCCTCTAGACGATGGGGGCATCCCAGAAATGACGCGATCCTGATTGTAAAGAGAGAGGTGTAATTTTGTCAACTTAAACTTATGTCCTCTCCTAGTCGGCGTCTCCCGAGTCCCGTTCTGCCAAGTTCAGGATCAAAATCCCCAGCAGAGCCAGGCCCAGCAAGCCGGCAATCACGAGGGGTTCATCCGGGATCACATCCATGCTAGGCCTCAAGCTGTCAACTTTACAGGCTGCTGGCTCCGAGCAACGCAGCACAGCCTCAGGGCGGCAAACCGTCCTAGGCGGAGCAGCCGTCCAGTGGCTTACACTACACTAAAAAGTAACAACCCATCGCTTGGACTGGCATGATTCCCACCGTTATTGAGCAATCTGCACGCGGCGAGCGCGCCTTTGATATCTACTCGCGTCTATTGCGGGATCGGATCATCTTCTTGGGCACCCAGGTGGACGACGACATTGCCAACCTGATCGTGGCCCAGATGCTCTACCTGGAATCTGAAGACCCCGAGAAAGATATTTACCTCTACATCAACTCTCCCGGCGGCTCCGTCTATGCCGGTATGGCCATCTACGACACCATGCAGCACATTCAGCCGGATGTCTCCACCATCTGCATTGGCTTGGCCGCCAGCATGGGAGCCTTTTTGCTGGCAGGAGGTGCCAAAGGCAAACGCATTGCCCTTCCCCACGCCCGCATCATGATTCACCAACCCCTCGGTGGAGCCCAGGGGCCAGCCACCGATATCGAGATTCAGGCTAAAGAGATCCTCTTTATCAAAAACAGTCTCAACAGCCTGCTGGCCTACCACACTGGCCAGCCCCTGGAGCGCATCGAGCGCGATACCGACCGCGACAACTTTATGACTCCAGAGCAGGCCAAAGAATACGGCCTCATCGACCAGGTGATCACCAGGAGACCCCAACCATCCTTGGCCGCCGTTTCTTAGCCCCTCTGGCCGCTGCAGACAAACCCACCCAGCTCCCTTCTCAAGGGAGCTTTTGCCTTTTCCAGGGATCCCACCCAGGGATATTAAGAAAGCCAAAGAAATCTATATTTTCGGCGCCAACCAAGGGGGCTTACTTTAATCAAACTAATCGAACTCATAAAGAAAGTAACGATCAGCCTGTCTTTGCGGATGATAGCTTAGGATTAAACCAATGTAGGCTTGTGTTTGTCAAAGTTCTAGCCTAGACAGTGTATAGAAATCTCGCCACTGGATTTCCAAAATCCAGGCGGTTGAGGCTAGCGATTGGCAGCGCTTGAAAAGGAGGGTTTAGGACTTTACATCCGCTTGGATGAAGACTGTCTCGAAGCCCAAGTAGGGCCTCACAGTTGTGAGGCGAGTTCATTCACGAAAACTCGGTGGTCTGTGGTTTTGGCCCTGAGTTTTGCCTCTTGATTGCATCCGTGAATGGCATTTTCTGGTTTTGTGATTCGTTTAGAGGGAGATCAACGTGGCCTACTCAGCAACCCAAACCAAAAAGGGCTATCAAGCCGGCGTAAAGGATTACCGACTCACGTATTACACGCCCGATTACACGCCCAAGGATACCGACGTCTTGGCCTGTTTCCGGGTTACTCCTCAGCCGGGCGTTCCCCCCGAAGAGGCCGGGGCGGCTGTGGCGGCTGAATCTTCGACCGGCACCTGGACAACCGTGTGGACGGATCTGCTCACCGACTTGGATCGGTACAAGGGCCGCTGCTACGACATCGAGCCGGTCCCGGGCGAAGAGAATCAATACTTCTGCTTCGTCGCCTACCCGCTGGATCTGTTCGAGGAAGGCTCGGTCACCAACATGCTCACCTCGATTGTAGGCAACGTCTTTGGCTTCAAAGCCTTGAAAGCGTTGCGGCTGGAGGATGTGCGGATCCCGGTGGCCTACCTGAAGACCTTCCAGGGCCCTCCCCACGGCATTCAGGTGGAGCGGGACAAGTTGAACAAGTACGGCCGTCCGCTGCTGGGCTGCACCATCAAGCCCAAGCTGGGCCTTTCCGCCAAAAACTACGGACGGGCCGTGTACGAGGCGCTGCGGGGCGGGTTGGACTTCACCAAAGACGACGAAAACATCAACTCCCAGCCCTTCCAGCGCTGGCGGGATCGCTACCTCTTTGTGATGGAGGCTGTCCACAAGGCGCAGGCAGAGACTGGCGAGATCAAGGGGCACTACCTGAACGTGACGGCGCCCACCTGTGAGGAGATGTTCAAGCGGGCGGAGTTTGCCAAGGAGATCGGTGCCCCCATCATCATGCACGATTACCTGACTGCCGGATTTACCGCCAACACCAGCTTGGCCAAGTGGTGCCGCGACAACGGCATCCTGCTGCACATTCACCGCGCCATGCATGCCGTGATTGACCGCCAGAAAAACCACGGCATCCACTTCCGGGTGCTGGCCAAGTGCTTGCGCATGTCCGGCGGCGACCACCTGCATGCCGGTACGGTGGTGGGCAAGTTGGAGGGCGACCGCGCCATCACCATGGGCTTTGTGGATCTCATGCGGGAAAACTACGTGGAGGCCGACCGCTCCCGCGGCATTTTCTTCACCCAAGATTGGGCCTCCATGCCTGGGGTGATGCCGGTGGCCTCCGGTGGCATTCACGTCTGGCACATGCCGGCGCTGGTGGAGATCTTCGGCGACGACGCGGTGCTGCAGTTTGGTGGCGGAACCCTGGGACACCCCTGGGGGAACGCGCCAGGCGCCACTGCCAACCGGGTGGCCCTAGAAGCCTGTATCCAGGCCCGCAATGAGGGTCGGGATCTGGCCCGTGAGGGCAACGAGATCATCCGCGAAGCGGCCAAGTGGTCGCCGGAACTGGCGGCTGCCTGCGAGCTGTGGAAGGAGATCAAGTTCGAGTTCAAGCCCGTCGATACGCTCTAGAGATCTGCCGGGGGCAAGGGATCCCCAGAGTTCTCTTGCCCCGCTGCTTCGGCTTACCCCTGGACTGGCCATGGATCTGAAACAGATCGCCAAAGATACGGCCAAAACCTTGATCAGCTACCTGACCTATCAGGCAATGCGCACGGTGCTGGCCCAACTGAGCGAGACGGATCCTCCCAGGGCCCTGTGGCTGCAGCAGTTCTCGGCTCGGCAAAACCTTCAGGAGGGGGAAACCTACCTGCGGGCTTTGCTGGCAGAGCGTCCTGACCTGGCCTATCGCATCATGACCGTTCGCGAGCACATTGCGGCGGAGGTGGTGGACTACTTGCCGGAGATGGCCAAGACCGGCATCCAGCAAGCCAACATGGAACACCGCCGTAGCCACCTGGAACGGCTTACCTCAGCAGCGGGATCCCCGCTGGCCACGCACCCGGAAGCGGGATCCCCTCTTCAGAACCCTACACCTGAAACGGAGTAACTTCAGTCATGCAAACCTTGCCGAAAGAGCGCCGCTACGAAACTTTTTCCTACTTGCCTCCGATGACGGATCTGCAGATCCTCAAGCAGGTGCAGTACATCTTGGATCAAGGCTACATTCCTGCCATCGAATTCAACGAGTCTTCGCAGCCCACCGACCACTACTGGACGCTGTGGAAATTGCCCCTGTTCAGCGCCACTTCTCCCCAGGAGGTGCTGACCGAGGTACAGGCCTGCCGCAGCGCCTACCCCAATTGCTTCATCCGTGTGGTGGGTTTCGACAACATTAAGCAGTGCCAGGTACTCAGCTTCTTGGTTTACAAGCCCAGCGGCCTGCGCTAGGAGAGGTCCAGAGCAATCGGTCTAGTTCCCAGCCAATCGGCGCAGAGGGAGAGCTTCTCCCTCTTTATTTATTTCTTGCTTTGCATAGCCATTCCCAATGGCAACGGCGCCATTCTCAATCTCAAAAATACAGTCATTTCAAACAGCAACGAAACGGTTCTTTGCCTCGTTATTGCTACGCAACGCTCTAACTCCCCTCTCCCAGAGGGAGAAGGGCTGGGGGTGAGGGCAGCGGCGCGGAGCGCTTGGGCATCTTTTTAGGATCCGATCCCCAAAAGCGCCCCCAGACCCACTGCTAAAAGAGCTGCTAGGGTCGTTTGAATGCCGTTCACCACTTCATTGCTCATCCAAGCCAAGCGAGGCTGCAACACCACCCCCATCCAGCTTTCTGCCAAAGTGGCCAGGATCCCGGCCAGCCAGCAGATTCCCAACCATAGGAGATTCCCTCCCACCCATTCTCCGCCAATGCCCCAGGCCAAGGCGGCCATCCCTCCTGCTGCCGCCACCCCCGCCAGGGATCCCTCCAGGCTGACGGCTCCCTCAGTGCCTGCTGGCACCGGCTGCAAGGTGGTGATCAAAAAGGTCTGACGTCCGTAGGCTTTTCCCACCTCGCTGCTGACGGTATCGGCCAACTTGGCGGCGAAGCTGGCGCTATACCCCAACCACCAGAGGGGATGGGCAAAAAGCGCATATCCCACCGCACAGGCAGCTCCCGTCAGGGCAGATCCCCAGACATTTTCCGGCCCTCGCGCCCCCTCTCGCTTTTCGGCGATCCCCTGGGCCTGCTTGCGGCGGATCCCCAGCTTGGTTACGGCGGTGCCGACTAAAAAATAGGCGGCTACGACCAGGTAACCCCGCCCTCCCAGGCCCCCCCACACCAACAGGCCCAGCAGGCCCGCGTGGAGAACCCCAGCTCGCGTCAGCGCCTTCTGGGGGCTCAGCAGGGCCAGCGCCACCAAGGCCAGATTGAGCCAGAGCGCCACCCCCCACTGACTCAGCAGCCACGCCTGACCCATGGGTGCCCTCCACCACCGGCAAGGGCGGCTAGGAACTGGCCACAACAACGGAGAGGGAGGGATTCGAACCCTCGACGGAGCTTTTGGGCCCCGTAACTTCTTAGCAGGAAGCCGCTTTCGACCACTCAGCCACCTCTCCAGAGCGGCAGAGACCTCAGCAAGCTGGGATCCAGCCGCCGGTTCACCTATTGTAGAAGATGGGATCCCACCCGGCAACTGTTCTCGAGCGGGATCCCTGCTGCAGCTCAGTTCACCACCTGCACATAGATATCGAAGCTGCCGCTGTTGTCGCCGTAGCTGCCCTTGGCGTCATTGACGTTGAAGGCGATATCCAAGTTGGGATCCAGATCCACCTCTTGCGGCTGCTCCGGCGAGGATTCCCAGACCTGCCGGGCCACCAACCGGGCGTTGGGCTGGAACAGCACCAGGCCGTAGCGGCAAAGACCGGGGTAGCGCCACTCCGAAGGCGTGGGGATCCCTTTGCCGAGAGGAGAGCGGATGCTGGTGGAGAAAGAAAAGCCATAGCGCCAAGCCACATTTTTCACAAAAAAGCGAATGCGGCTGGCCCGCAGCGGCTGCCCCTGCCAGTGCAGGATGTTGCCCGGTTCTTGGTTGACCCGCAGGCCGTAAAAGGCGATCCAGCCCTGCAAGTTCTCCTCTTGGGGTTGGGTGCCCTCGATCGCTGCGGCTTGGCTCCAGTCTAAGTCGCTGCCATCGCAGGTAATCTCTGGCGGGACTTGCGTCAAATCCATTTGTGGCAGCCCTGACGTAGCGGGTGTAGCCGATTGGGTAAACATCTATCTCTCCTTTTCTTCAAAATGACTCCAGAAGTGAGAAGCTGTAAAGAGCTTACAGGGATCCCAAAAATGAGCCGGGGAAAGGTTTTAAAGACAAACCTATTCCTCTCCCTGCTGCTGGATGGAGAATCTCAGATGAACTGTGACATCGGGGCTGAGAACCTCAGGCTCTTCCTCGATCGGGCAAGAGATTAAGGTCTCAAGCTCTTTGTAATAGGTCAACTTTACTTGATGGATGGCGGCTATTCCCAGAGAAATAGACCTTTGCAATACTTTTTTAGGGAACCATAGGAATCTGTTAATTCCCCAAGACTTGATTGCCAACCAAGGCCGAAACCCAGATCCTTACTCAGCGCAGATCTTCTGGGACCTCGTATTCCAAAACACATTAATTTGTGCAATGCCCCTGTTAAGCACTCTTGCGCTCGTTTGGTCTCTGCAGCAGCTTTCCGCAACCCGGAGCGCTTTGACAACCGTTTTTGATAAGATCACCATTGCAAGTCTCGCGGGGTGCCCGGCGCCCACGGCATGCACGACACTTCTGCCGCCACCGATCTGGAGATCATCTCTTTGTCAAGCCCTCGGCAGGCCATGTCCTTGGCGGGCATTCAGGAGGCCAACCTGAAGTGGATCAGTCGCTCCAGTGGTGCCTCTGTAACGCTGCGCGGACAAGACCTGTACCTGAAAGGCACCCCTCAGCAGCGGCAGCAGGTGCGGCAGTGGCTAGAATTGCTGAAGCCGCTTTGGCAAACTGGACACCCTGTCACGGTGATTGATGCGGAGCAAGCTTTTCGCGCCCTCTCCGGCCAGGAGGCTACGGCCTATCAGCAAGCGCAAGCAGGTGTGTTGGCCCGCACCCGTAAGGGAGAGTTGATCCGGCCCAAGACACCCCGCCAACAGGAGTACGTGCAAGCCATTCGCACCCACGATCTCTGCTTCGGCATCGGGCCGGCAGGCACCGGGAAAACCTATCTGGCTGCCGTTGTGGCCATCACAGCCCTGCAAAACCGCGAGTACGAGCGTTTGATCCTGACGCGACCAGCGGTAGAGGCAGGGGAGAAGCTGGGCTTCTTGCCAGGGGATCTGGTGGAAAAGGTAGATCCCTATCTGCGGCCTCTCTACGATGCCCTGTTCGAGTTTATCGACCCGGCCAAGCTGCCCCAGCTTATGGCCCAGGGAGTCATCGAGGTGGTGCCGCTGGCCTACATGCGGGGGCGTACCCTCAGCAACGCTTTCATCATCTTGGACGAGGCCCAAAACACCACCCCGGAGCAGATGAAGATGGCCCTCACGCGGCTGGGCTTCCGCTCCCGCATGGTGGTTACCGGGGATCTCACCCAAACGGATCTGGGCAAGCATCGCCTGTCGGGCCTGGCGGCTGCAGAGCGCATCCTGGCGGGGGTAGAGGGGGTTGCCTTTTGCTACTTTGACCAGCGGGATGTGGTACGCCACCCCCTGGTGCAGCGGATTGTGGATGCCTACGCCCGCTACGAGAGCCAGCAGTGAGACCGAGGGTAATCTTCTTCGATGCCGTGGGCACGCTGTTTCGGGTGCGGGGCAGCGTCGGCCAGGCCTACAGCCAGGTGGCAGCAGCGTATGGAGTGGCGGTGGATCCGCAGGCGTTGGATCGCGCCTTTGCCCAAGCTTTTGCCAGCGCTCCGCCGCCAGCCTGTGCCGGTCTTCTGGGATCCGCCCTCCAGGAATGGGAGCGGGCCTGGTGGCGCCAGGTGGTGCGCCAGACCTTTGCGGGGGTGGGATCCCTGGCTGCTTTTGGGGAGGAACGGTTTGAGGCGTTTTTTGCCCGCCTTTTCGAGTATTTTGCCACGTCGGATCCCTGGGAGCTCTATCCCGAGACGCTGCCGGTTCTGCAGGTTCTGCAACAGGAAGGGATCCGGCTGGGGGTGATCTCCAATTTCGACAGCCGCCTGCCCAGGGTGCTGCAGGCGCTGGGGCTAGGGGGCTATTTTTCCAGCCTTACTCTCTCTACCCAGGTGGGCTATGCCAAGCCCGATCCCCGCATCTTCCAAGCTGCCCTAGCGGCCCAGGGGATCCCGCCTGCCGCTGCCTGGCACATCGGCGACAGCCGCCGCGAAGACTATCAAGGGGCCAAGGCAGCAGGCCTGAGGGCCCTTTGGCTGGATCGAGAAGGACAAGATCCCTCCTGCCAAGAGCGAATCGAAAACTTGGGGGGATCCCTCTCCCTGCTCAATGCGCTGGAGCGGAATTAAGCAGTAGCGGGGCAAAAACCCCATCGGGCTTGAGCAAGTAGCGCCGCAGGTTCATCTGCCGCTCCAGAAGGCAGGCATGGCCGCTCAAAGGCGAGATCTCCACCTGGGCCTGGGGCAGTCGCTCCGCCAGACGCTGCACCTCCTGCACCGAGGGCAGGAGGCGATCCCGCCCCCCCGCCACCAGCAACGTCGGCAGGGTCATCGACTCCAGGGGCAGCTCCTCCACGACAAACGATCCCAGCAAGGCCAGGCGCTGGGCGGCCACCGTGGGCTCAACACTGTGAACGGCCTGGCGCAGCCGCTCCCGATCCGGCGGCTCCATTTGGCTTAGCTCCGCCAAAAATCCCAGCCCCCGCTCCGCCATCTGGTGGTAGAGCGCCGGCGGCAAAAAAGGCAGGAGAACATGACCTGCCCACCACCAGGGCCGGCGCCGCAGCGACGAGGCCGGATTAACCAGAATCAGGCCGCGACAGCGCTCCGGCTGCTGGGCAGCCACAGCCAGGGCTAGGCAAGCTCCGAAGGACTCGCCACACAGGTAGGCTCCCTCGTCCAGCTGGGATCCCACCCAATCGGCCAGGCTCTCCCAGCTCTGCCCTGCTGCGGGGTGGTTTAAGCTCAAAGGGCGGACGTGAAACTCGGCTTGCAGAGCCTGTGCCTGCCGGTAAAACAATTTGCCGGTGCCATCCATACCCGGCAAATAGAGCAGCAAGGGCCGCTTCTGGCGGCTTGGACTAGAGGCAATGGGCTTGCCCTTCAATGTTTCCATCTCCTTGCCAACCCCAAGCGCACCTGTTCGCGAGCGGCTGCCGTCAACTCCTGAATTAGCTGCAGCCGCTCCTGGCGGCAGGTAGAGCGCCCTGCTCCCCCTACCCAAAGAGGGGATCCCACTCGAACCACCACCTGACGGTAGATCACCACCGGATGCCCCCCCGGCCGCTGAAACCTGGGCTCCGTGGGATCAAACCAGCGGAAAAAAGCCATGGGAATATCCATCGCCCGCCACTCTTCCTGCGCCCACACGGCCACCGGCAGGATCGGCAGGGGATCCACGCCAGCAGCCAAGGCCAGATGGGCAAAGCCCGGCTGAAACCAGCCCAGCTCTTGGGGCGAGGTCTCGCGAGTAATCTGCTCCGCCCCTTCCGGGAAGATCCCCACCCCTCCGCCTGCCGCCAGAGTGGCCTGCGCCTGGCGAAAAAAGGCAAGCTGCGGCCCTGATCCCTGCTGGAGGGGGATACAACCCAGGGCCAAGGCAACCTCCCGCAAGAGGGGCACTTGCGATAGGTAGTAGTGGCAGGCAAAACGAATCGGTCGATCCAGCCCAGCAATCAGCACCGGCGCATCCAAAAAGCTGCGATGGTTGCTCACCACCAGCAGGGGGCCCTGGGGAACCCGCTCCTTGCCCTCCACCCACACCTCCGTCTGGAAAAGGCCAAGCAAGACCTGCGCCAGCGCCCTCGCGTCGGGGAACCCGCTTTGCTGCAGGAGTTGATCCAGCATCGCCACCCTGCTCAATAGTCCACCCCGCGCCGCAGATCGGCCCCCTGTTCGGCATAATGCTTGTGGCTCACCATTTCCGAATGGACAGAGGCCAGCTCAAAGTAGGGCAAAGGCGCATGGCAGCGCCCTGTGATGATGATCTCCGTATCGCGTGGCTTGCGCAGCAAAGCCTCAACAATCGGCTCCACATCCAATAGCTCCAGATCCACCGTTGGGTTGAGCTCGTCCAGAATAATGGTCTTGTAAAGCCCAGAGGCGATGGCCGCCCGTGCCAGCTCCCAGCCCCGCTCCGCCTCCACGTAGTCGATTTCCTGCTGCTTGCCCCGCCAAACGATGGCGTCGCGGCCGCAGCGCTGGTGATCCACCAGATCGGGATAGCTCTCCCGCAAAGCCCGAATGGCCGCATCTTCTGTGTAGCCCGTTCCCCCCTTTAGCCACTGCATAATCAGGACGCGGTGGGAGAGATCTTTGCTGATGCCGCGCCCAATGGCCTGCAGAGCCCGGCCCAGAGCGCTGGTGGACTTGCCCTTGCCGTTGCCGGTATAGATCTCGATGCCGCTGAGGAGGGGCTGGCCGTCCTGGGGATCCGCCGCCCGCCGCACGCTGCGCATTTCCGAGTGCAAATCTGCTAGGTCGATAATTTCCTTAGGGGCGCCCCGTCCGGTGATGATGACCTCCATTTCCTCTGGCTTTTGCTTGAGGGTGCTGACGACCTCGTCCACAGGCAGCAGGCCCAGATCCAGCACCGGGTTCAGCTCGTCCAGCACCACCACCGAGTAGAACCCCGACGCCAGCGCCCCCTTGGCCACATCCCAGCCGCGGCGGGCCTCTTGGCGGTCAAACTTAGTGATCTCGTCGGGGCCGAAGAACTCTCCTCGCCCCGTGCGCAGTTGATCGATAAGGTGGGGGAAGCCGCGCTGCAGAGCGGCAATCGCGGCATCCTCGGCATAGGTGCGGCCCGGCCCCTTGAGAAACCGCACCAGCAACACCCGGCTGGGGGCCGAGTTTTCAATCCCCAGCCCAATGGAACGCAGCACAACCCCTAGCGCCGCCTGCGACTTGCCCTTGCCCTCGCCGTCGTAAACATGGATCTGGCCTCGCCGGCGGTCAAATTGTTGCGCGGTTACAATGCCGATTTCTGCCATGCCCCTCCGCATCACGCCGCTGTCCAGAACTCGTGCTTCCCTACCCCCATCTTAGAGTCTAGCCAGAGGTTTTCGGGGAAGCGCGGAGAGGGCCAGAAAAAGCCGGCAAGAGCCGATAAACACCGGGATAAGATGAGCAATGGTTGTCCAGCCCAGTGCTTATCTAGCGAGGGATCCCCCTTGTATCCAACCGTGTTTTCTTCTCGCCCCTTGCCCCCTGCGGTCGATAGCCCCATCGAGCTGGTGGGACGGACGCCGCTCATTCGCCTGCGGCGGGTCACCGCCGACCTGCCGCCGTCGGTGCGAGTGTATGGCAAAGCAGAGTGGTACAACCCCGGCGGCTCGGTCAAGGATCGCCCGGCCCTGAATATGATCCGCGCTGGCGAACGCGAGGGCAAGCTTACGCCTGGCAAGATCATCCTGGATGCCACCAGCGGCAACACCGGCATCGCCTACGCCTGGATCGGGGCAGCTTTGGGGTACAAGGTGAAGCTGGCCCTGCCGGCCAACGCCAGCCCAGAGCGCAAGAAGATCCTCGCCGCCTACGGGGTGGAGGTAGTGCTCACGGATCCGGCCCTCGGCTCCGATGGGGCCATCGAGAAAGCCCGCGCCCTCTATGCCGAAAACCCGGATCTCTACTTCTATCCCGACCAGTACAGCAACCCCGCCAACTGGCAGGCCCACTACGAGACCACGGGGGTAGAAATCTGGGAGCAAACCCAGGGACAGGTCACCCACTTCGTAACCGGGTTAGGCACCAGCGGCACCTGCATGGGGGTGGGGCGGCGCTTGCGGGAGTACCGCTCCGATATCCAGATCATTGCCATGCAGCCGGACTCCCCCTTCCACGGCCTTGAAGGCCTCAAGCACATGGCCACTGCTCTCAAGCCCGAGATTTACGATCCCACCCTGCCCGACCAGCACATCGAGATCTCCACCGAAGCAGCCCAGAAAATGGTCAAGCGTTTGGCCTTGGAGGAAGGCTTGTTGGTGGGCATCTCTGCCGGAGCCAATGTGGTGGCGGCTCTACAGGTGGCCTGTCAGCTCTCCTCCGGCGTGGTGGTGACCATCTTGTGCGACGGGGCCGATAAGTATCTCTCAGAGCGGTTTTGGACAGAAGATTAAACTAGCCCGTACCGCAATGGCCCCTCCTCTTAACAGCCCCGCCCTTTTGCCGCTATGATGGTTAAACCTGGAATGCGGATGTGGCGGAACTGGTATACGCGCACGTTTGAGGGGCGTGTGGCTTTGCCATGCGAGTTCGAGTCTCGCCATCCGCACTGGGCCCTCACCCCCAGCCCCTCTCCCAAGGAGGAGAGGGGAAGCGGGCAGTGGTCAACCAGCCGATTGCACTATTCCCGAACGGCGCCCTGAAGGCGTGTGCCCCAGGTGCGGGCAAAGCTCAGGTCAGTCCCGGTCAGATTGGCATCGCGCAGATCGGCCCCCCGCAAGTCGGCGCCGTACAGGGAGGCAGAAGAGAGATCGGCACCCCGCAAATCAGCACCCCGCAAGTCCGCTCCCTCCAGGTAGGCACCGCTGAGATCGGCGCCACGCAACTGGGCGCGCCGCAGATTGGCTCCCACCAAGTAGGACTGGCTGAGATCGGCGCCAGTGAGGATGGTGCGCTCCAGGTTGGCCTCGATCAGGTCGGCACCCTGGAGGTTAGCCTCTGCCAGATCCAGGTTGCTCAGCTCAAGGGATCCCAGCCGGCAATTGGGACAGGTTCTGGAGGCCAGCAGGTAGCGCAGGAAGCAGGCGTTGGGGGTTGTGGCGGCGGCATTGGAAGCGACGGCTGTCGTGGCCAGCAGGGCCAAAATGGCGGAAGCTTTGAGATGAAAGTTCATGGTAACCGAGCCTCACAAAAAGTTGACTGAGACAATCCGGCAGAGCGGGGTTGTTTTGCGTTGGTCACATGATAGTGGCATCTGCCGGCTTCGGCCACTGCACAGATCTGCCTGGTTTTGTGGATCGACAGACGCTCCCAAGGTGTGATGACGTTGTGGCCTTATCGCCCCAGAGCTTGTGGGCTATCGCCGGGCGGGGGAGGATCTTTCAGCAGCGGATCCACCCAATGCCAAGACAGTTGCCCCAGTCCCAGCAAAACCGAAAGTATCGCCGAGGCAGCCAAGACGCAATCCTAGCGGGTTGCCAGCCGAGAAGGATGGCTCGGCTGGCGTTTCCTCCGGCCGGGCCGGGCAACGGGCAAGCTTTCCCAGGGGGGGAGAGGGCGACAACGCAGGAAGCAACCGCAGCGGCGACAGCGACGATCGGAGTCGAGGTTGAGCCAATGGCAAGCTGGACAGCGGAGCATGGGAAAGGCCAGGGATCCCATCCGGGGGCAGCGCGAGCAGTTGCGGCATCCGGCAACCGTATCTGAAGATCTTCCCAATTCCCATGCAGGTGGTCAATTCTGCTCGTCCCCCTCTAGATCAGGGGTCGAGTTCGGGGCAGCCTTGGGAGAGAAGCCTCTGTGGAACTAGCCCTCCAGAATCAGTCAGCATCGAACAGCAACCCTGTGCCGATCCTATGCAGATTCGACTGGAAAACATCTGTAAGCGTTATGGCCGCCGTGAGGTGGTGAGCGACGTCAGCTTGCACATTCAGCAGGGAGAAGTTGTGGGGCTGCTGGGGCCCAATGGGGCGGGGAAAACCACCACCTTCTACATCATGACCGGCCTGATCCAGCCCAACCGAGGCCATGTCTGGCTGGATGACCAGGACATCACCCATCTGCCGATGCATCGCCGGGCCCGCTTGGGGATCGGCTACTTGGCTCAGGAGCCGAGCATCTTTCGTCGCCTCAGCATTCAAGACAACCTGCTGCTGATCATGGAGCAGACGGGGGTGCCTCGCCGCCTCTGGCAGCAGCGGCTCAACCACCTGCTGGAGGAGTTTCGCATTGCCCATGTGGCCCACAGTTTGGGTTTGCAGGTGTCGGGGGGAGAACGGCGCCGCGCCGAGATCGCCCGCGCCCTGGCAGCCGGGATCCACGGGCCAAAATTCCTGCTGCTGGATGAGCCCTTCGCGGGGGTGGATCCCATTGCGGTGGCGGATATTCAAGAGGTGGTGGCCAAGCTCAAGCAGCGGGGCATCGGTGTTTTGATTACCGACCACAACGTGCGGGAGACGCTGGAGATTACCGACCGGGCCTATATTCTCAACGACGGCGCCATCCTGGCCAAGGGCACACCAGCGGAGCTGGCGGCGGATCCCTTGGTGCGCAAGTATTACCTGGGGGAGAAGTTCCGTCTTTGATGCCGCTCCATCTCATCGCCAGGAGTACAAAGCTCGCAGGCGTTGGCTTTTTTTGTGCTGGTGGGCCTGCATGCGGGCCAGCAGCTCGTCCAGCAGGGCAACCGCCTCCAGGAGATAGGGGCCCTTATTGAGCATGACGCACTCGGCCCGGGCCGACATCACCGCATCGGAAAGCTCAGGCCGGGAGGGCAGGCCCTCCTTGGTGAGCTGATCCAGCACCTGGGTGGCCCAGACCACCGGCACATGGGCGGCCTCACAGATCCACAGCAGCTCCTCCTGGATCTCGCCCAGGCGCAGCCAGCCAATCTCCACGGCCAGATCTCCCCGGGCAATCATCACCCCCAGGGGCCGGCAGCCGTCGACGGCCGCGATCAGAGTGGGCAGGTTTTGCACCGCTCGCTGCGTTTCAATCTTGAGGATCAAGCCCAGATCGGGCCGGGCCTGGCGCCGCTCCAGCTCAGAAAACAGCAACTGCAAATCCGCCGGCTGCTGGACAAAGGAATAGCCCACCAGGTCGGCATGCCGCACCACGAAGTCCAGGTCTTGGCGATCTTTCTCGGTGAGGGGCTGGATCGAGAGCTGGCTGTCGGGAAAGTTGAGGCCTTTTTCCTCCCGCAGCTTCTTGCCCTGCGGGGCGACTTTGTCCACCTCCAGCACCACCCCTGCCGGCTCGATCCCCACTACACGAGCGCCGATTTTGCCGTCGTCGATCCAAACAGTTGCCCCCACCTTGAGGTGGGCCAAGATCTCCGGCAGGGTGCAAGCCACCTGGCAGCAGATGTCAGAGTCGACCGGCGGAATGGCTGCCGTGAGCAGGATGCGATCCCCACCGTACACCTTGGCTTTGCCGGGTGGCATGGCCACCGGGCCAGTGCGGATCTTAGGGCCGGCCAGGTCGAACAAAATCTTGCAGCGCCGTTGGGTCTGGGCTTCGGCCCGGCGCAAGTGGGCCACCATTTTTTCCCACACCGAGGGATCGTCGTGGGCGCAGTTAATGCGGGCCACGTTCATGCCCCGTTGTAACAGTTGCAGCAGCAGCTCGGGCTGCTCGGCGGCTTCGCCGGGCAAGGTCACCATGATGCGGGCGCGGCGGTGGGGAGAAGGAGGGCCAAAAAGAGCCTCGGTGTGCTGCTCTAGGGCCATGTCCCCAGCGTAAAACTCCTCATAGCTGGGCCCCTTGTGGCTTAGGCCCTGCGTGGCTGCCAAAGTGGCGATCACCGCATCCAGGGTCTCTAAGACCCGCGATTCACACCGTCCCAGCGAGGACAGCCCCACCGCAGCCAGCTCCAATTGCAGGTTGCGCAGATCGTGTTGGCGTAGCGCCAGGTAGCGCGCCAGGTTGCAGAGGGCTGCAGGAGGGTTCCCAAGGCAGCCCCAGGCGGCCAGGTAGTTCTGGGATCCCTCCACAACTTGCTGTCGCAGCTCCAGGAGCTGCTCTAGCAAACGCTTAGGCGAAGAGGGGGAAGAGGAAGCCATGCTGAAAGCTATCTCAAGACAAACAAGCCCAACGCCCGGCCCAAGCCCGCCTTGGGTCGATCATAGGCAAGTTAGGGTGAAAAAGGGAGGCGATTAACCTTTTGTTGGCCAGCGTTCCGGTCTAGAGTCGTTAACAGCCTTCGGGTTGTCCTGACTGCTACTTCCCTTGGTTTTGTGAAACTTCATTCTCCCCCTACTCCTCCTTCAATCAAGCAGTCTTGCAACAGGCTCTCCATCGTTTGCGCGGTGGGCCTGATGGATCGCTACATCATCTCCGAGATGCTCCTGCCCTTTTTCTTTGGGGTGGGAGCGTTCACCACCCTGGTGATGGCAGTGGGATCCCTGTTTGAGCTGGTGCGGCTAGTGGTAGAGGCGGGGCTGTCCCTTTCAGCAGCGTTGCAAGTGTTTGTGTTGCGGGCGCCGGGGATCATCGTCCTGACGTTCCCCATGTCGATGTTGCTGGCGACGTTGCTGGCCTATGGGCGCCTGTCTGCTGATAACGAGATCACTGCCCTGCGCGGCTGCGGCGTGAGCCTCTATCGTCTGGTGGTGCCGGCCCTCCTTCTCAGCCTCTTGGTGACGACGTTAACGTTTCTCTTCAACGAGCTGGTGGTGCCGGTGAGCAACCGCCAGGCGGCCCTGACTCTAAACCGCGCTTTGAACCGAAGTCCAGAGTTCCGCCGCGAGAACATCCTCTACCAAGAGTTCGGCGAGATCCTCGCGCCCGAGCCAGACGGCACTTTTTCCCGCCGGCAAGGGCTAACCCGTCAGTTCTATGCCCGCAGCTTCGATGGCCAGCAGATGCGCGGCGTGATCGTGCTGGATCTTTCCAACGAGGCTCTCAGCCAGATCCTGCTGGCGCAGCAGGGGCGCTGGGATCCCCAGGAGAACCTCTGGGTGTTTGAGGAGGGCACCAACTACATCGTCTCCCCTGATGGCACCTACAGCAACATCGCCACCTTTGCCCGCCAGGAGTTGCGCCTGCCGCGCGCGCCGCTGGATTTGGCCCAGGAGGTCCGCAGCCCCGAGGAGATGAACATTCAAGAGCTGCGCCGCTACATCGAGGTCATCGCCAGCTCGGGGGATCTGCAGGGGGTACGCCGCCTTCAGGTTAGCCTCAGCCAAAAGTACGCCATCCCCTTTGCCTGTCTGGCCTTCACCTTGATTGGGGCGCCCCTGGCGCTGCGCCCCCAGCGCACCAGTTCTTCTCTGGGCCTGGGCCTCAGCGTGCTGATTATCTTCGCCTACTACGTGCTGCTGTTTGTCAGCCAGGCGCTGGGCCAGATTGGAACCTTGGGGCCGGAGGTGGCGGCCTGGTTGCCCAACTTCATCTGCTCCGCAGTGGGGCTAGGACTACTTTACCGAGCCAATCGCTAGGCAAAGGCCAGCTACCGCAGCGGGATGAACTCGGTGCGGCCAATGATTTGCTGGCCTTGGTCGGAGAGGGCATAGTTGATGAAATCAGCCACCACGGGGCTGGTTTTTTGCGGTACCACCAAAAACACGTTGCGGGCCAGCGGGTAGCGGCCACTTTGGATGGCCTCGCGGGTGGGCATCTGGCCGTCGATGGGCACCATCCTCACCGTTTGCTGGTTTTGCACCTGATCCACGGTGCTGTAGGTGATGCCGTCTTCTCCCAAAGCCCGCAGGAGAGGGGTGGTGGCATCCTGGGTGGCAGTGGTGAAGTAGGGCGGGTTATCGGGGGCAAAGGGCAGCCCCAACAGCACCAGCTCCTGGAAAACGCTGTAGGTGCCGCTCTGAGGGGCGCGGTTGAGAACGCGAATCGGACGATCGGGGCCGCCTACCTGGCTCCAGTTGGTGATCCGGCCCTGGAAGATGTCGGCCAACTGCTGCAGCGTCAGGCCGCCCTTGTAGGGGTTGTTTACCCCCACCGCCACCGCCAGGGCATCTTTGGCCACCGGGATGGCCTGCAAACCCGCCTGGACTTCGCTGGCATTGAGGGGGCGAGAGCTGGCAGCAAGCTGGATGCGACCTTCCATCAGGGCCTTGAGGCCGGCGTTGGATCCATTGGGCTTGCCGTCGGGGATCCCGTAGGTGATGGGGATGGCGGGGTTGCGCTGGCTGTAGCCTGACTTCAAGGCCAAGACAATGCGGATCATGGTGACGCTGCCGTCCATCTGCAGCACCGCCGGGTTGGGCAGGGAAGTATCCAGATTAACCGCGCTGGGTGGCTGGTTGGGGGCCTGGGCTGGAGGAAGATTGGGGGCCGTTGGCGCTTGCGGCTGGGCAGCCGGGATCTGGCCAGGGACAGAAGGCGCGTTCCCTCGCTTCAGGAAAGAGTCAAGCAGGCCGGAACGATAGGCATACCAGCCGCCTCCCCCCAGTATCGCCAGCAAAAGAATGTAGACAATCGGAGGTGGGCCGGAAGGTCGTACGGTCATGGGATCCCCCTCGAGAAATTCGCAGTCCAGACTTTGGCGGACTTTCCCCCTCTGTTGTATCAACTGTTTGCCCGGACTGGGCAAGCCGCAGGTTAAAGGGCATTCTGTCCCACCTCCCGCAGCTCAATGACATCGGCGCGGGGATCTGCCTGCAGAACCTCCAACTCGATCCAGGCCCCCAGCGGCACCTGCCGTTCCAAGCGCACCGGCACGCGAAAGGCAATCTCATCCAGCATGGCCATCACCAGGTTCTCCTGCTCGCGCAGGTAGCCCAAGACCAAGGCCTGCCAAATCTGCCCCGGTCGCTGACGCAGGTACTCGATGCTCCAGTAGCGCTTGGACTTGCGCTCCACCTGGTTGGCCTCGGCGGTGCCTGGCTCGATCCCCAGCAACAATTGCTGCACCTTGGCTTCTGTCAAGGGCAAGGGATCCCCGCGCAAAAAAGCCTTGATCTGGTAGTGGGCCACCAGATCCAGGTAGCGGCGAATGGGAGAGGTCACCTGACAGTAGGCATCGAGCCCTAGCCCCGTATGTCGCCCCGGTTGGGTGGCCACTTCCGCCCGCGAGAGACAGCGCATGATGGCAAACGACCGAACCGGACCCTGGGGGTACAGATCCAAAACCTCCGGCGGGGGCAGCTCAGGAGCCGGCTGCAGGCGATAGGGCACCGGGATCCCGTTTTGGCGGGCAAAGCGAGCGGCTACCTCACCGGCCAGCACCATCATCTCCGCCACCATCTGCCGCGCCGGCGTATCCTCGATCACCCGCAGGTGGGGGATCTCGTCGATGACCTTAATGTCCTGCTCCGGCAGGCCGATGGGGATCGCCCCTTGCGCCAGTCGCCAGGCGTAGCGCCAGCGCGCTGCCCGAGCAATGGCTGTCAATTGGGCCTCCGCCCCCAACTCCAGCATCTCGTCGGCATCGTCGTAGGTGAGGCGGTAGTTGACCCGGATCTGGCTGAGGCAAATTTCGTAGTCGCGCACGGCCCCGTCGGATCCCAGCCGGATGCCGAAGCTAAGGGCAGGCCGCACCTCCCCCTGCACCAAGCTCATCGGGCCGGTGGACAACTCCGATGGAAACATCGGGATCACCCGCTCCGGCAAATAGACGCTGGTGCCCCGCTTGCGGGCTTCTAAGTCGAGGGGATCCCCCCACCGCACCCAACAACTGGGATCGGCGATGTGGATCCAGAGCTTCACCTCGTCATCCGACTCAAACTCGACGCTGAGAGCATCGTCGATGTCGCGGGTGCTGGCATCGTCGATGGTGTAGGTGTGAAGATGGGTGAGATCCCGGCGCAGAGGCAGATCCAAGAAGGGGGGAGGCCCGCCAAGCAAAGTTTGGGCGTAGCGCTCCACCTCCTTGGGAAATTGGGTGGGGATCCCCGTAAGGCGCAGGGCCAGGTTCTCGTGGCGGCTCCACAGGCCCAGGGCTACCAGGGCGTCAAAGGCTCCTTGAGGAGTGTCGGGAAATCCCATCAGTTGCAGCAGTTGCGAGACCCGCTCCCGATCCGAGGGGGTGAGGTTGTGGGAGAGATCCTCGTGGCTGCGAATGCTGGCCGCCGCTCCCTGCAAAGCTAGGCGCTCCAGCACCTCCAGACGAGCTCGTTCCGCTGGGCTCCAAGTGTACTTTTGCCCAGGCTGGGCCACCGCTGCCTTTAGGCGGGCCTCAAACTCGGCCTGTTCCTGCTGCCGCTGCTGGGTAACGGCAATTTGATGGAGAATTTCCTTCACCTGAGCCGGAGTACGCGGCTCGTAGCCTTCCCCCTTTGCCTTAAAGTAGACGTAATCCTCGCTCAAAAGACGGTAGGCAGCATAGGTGGAGACCGGGGAATCGTCGGAAAACAACAACTGGGCCATCTCCGACAGGCTCAGGGGCCGCCGCTCCTCCTGAACCAATTCCCAGGCCAAAGCCAAACTTTCGGGATCCAACTTTGCCTGCACCGCCTGCCAAAAGCCCGGGATATCGGACACCGTAAAGCTGGAATTGCCGTTCAAGGCAAACGTAATTTGGCGAGGGTGAACGCTGTGCACCTGCCCCGAAGCCACGCCCAGCAGCAGGTTCTTTTTGCCCTCGGTGCCCTCAACTACTGCCAGTACCCGCTCGTTGTTGTGGCGAAACTCGACCAGCGTGCCCTTTTCCACCCTCTTTCCCCATGTAGGTTGCCGCCAGAATTGTATTTTCTCCTGGCTCTACTTCTCCTGCCCATGGGGAAAACCCGACAAGCCAAACCAGCCCCAGAGGGCGAGCGCTTGCCAGCGGGAGGATCCCAAGGCAGGGCGGAGGCAGTTGCCGAGCCGGCCAGAGGAGGTACCCGGCCTCTTCGTGTTTCTTTGGATATGCCGCCACCTCCGTCTGTATGTGATACCTTATTATCCAGGTTTAGGGGAAACTGACGAACCGGCTAGAGGTTGGCAGGTTTTTTCTTGGCGCCACCTGGGCTGTAGATTTGCCGATTTGTCCAAAGGTTTGCTAAGCGGGCTATCCTTTTTCCTTGGGCTTTCTTGCAGCAAAGGGATGAGCAGTGGACAACCCAAAGCGATTGTTGCTGATTGACGACGATCCAAACCTGATCCTTCTGGTGAAGGATTACCTGGAGTTTCGCGGCTACGAGGTGGTTGCGGCGAGCAATGGCCTGGAAGGGTTAGAGGCGATGCGCCACTTTACTCCGGATTTGATCATCTGTGATGTGATGATGCCGGAGATGGATGGCTACACGTTTGTCCAGACCATTCGCTCCAACAGCGCGACGGACTGGATTCCGGTGATCTTTTTGTCAGCCCGCGGGCAAACGGCAGATCGGGTGCGCGGCCTCAACACGGGGGCAGATGTTTACCTGGTCAAGCCCTTTGAGCCGGAAGAGCTGGTGGCTCAGGTGGAGTCCGTCCTCAAGCACACCGAGCGCCTGTTGCAAATGCAGAATGCGGGCATTCAGCCGGTCATCAAGTTAGATCGGGAAATCGAGCTCACCCCTACGGAAGCCAAGGTGATCCAGTATGTGGCCAGGGGCATGTCCAACCGCGAGATTGCCGAGGTGATGGGAGTGAGCCAGCGCACCGTCGAAAGCCATGTCAGCAACATGCTGAGCAAAACCGGCCTGCACAACCGCACCGAACTGGCCCGCTGGGCCCTCGAAAGTGGTTTGGGCAGAGGCTGAGGGGGCCTTTGTTGCATCGCCGCTTGCCGACAAAAGGGCAACTCAGGGGATCTGGCTTTTCCTCTCTGTCTGGGGGCAACTCTGGAGGGGCGGGCGAGCGTTGGGCAGGATCGGGGATCTTTCAACTCCTCTGCCCGCCGTCTGCGGTTTTGGCGGCAAACTGAAGAAGGTACCCCGCCACGGCTACGGTTTAGACCTTATGGGATCCCGTTTACCGCGTCCGGCCCGGCCCATCCGCTCCGGCCACTACCCGGCCAAGGAGCTGTGCAGCCAGTGCGGCCTCTGCGATACCCGCTACGTCGCCCACGTCAAGGAAGCCTGTGCCTTTTTGAACCAGCAGTTCACCCGCCTAGAAGAGCAAACCCACGGGCGATCGCGGGAATCGCTGCGCTCCAAATCGGATGCCGTCAGCGACAGCGACTACTTCGGCGTCTACGAGGCAATGTACACGGCCCGCCGGCGGGATCCGATCCCGGGTGCCCAGTGGACGGGCATCGTCAGCAGCATCGGCATGAAGGCCCTCAGCAGCGGCCTAGTAGAAGGGGTGGTGTGCGTGCAGGCGGATCCCCGGGATCGCTTTCAGCCACGGCCTGTCTTGGCGCGTACCCCAGAAGCGGTCTTGGCGGCGCGGGTCAACAAGCCAACGCTATCGCCCAATCTCTCCGTGCTGGAGCAGGTGGAGCAAAGCGGCCTCAAGCGCTTGCTGGTGATCGGGGTGGGCTGCCAGATCCAGGCTTTGCGGGCGGTGGAGAAAAACTTGGGCCTGGAGAAGCTCTATGTGTTGGGCACGCCCTGCGTAGACAACGTCAGCCGCGCCGGGCTGCAAAAGTTTCTTGAAACCACCAGCCGCTCCCCGCAAACGGTGGTGCACTACGAGTTCATGCAGGACTTCCACGTCCACTTCAAGCACGAAGACGGCTCGGTGGAAAAGGTGCCTTTTTTTGGCCTCAAAACCAAAGAACTAAAAGACGTGTTTGCCCCCTCTTGCCTTACCTGTTTTGACTACGTCAACAGCCTGGCCGATCTGGTGGTGGGCTATATGGGATCCCCCTTTGGCTGGCAATGGCTGCTGGTGCGCAATGCGCGCGGGCGGGAGCTCTTGGATCTGGTTTGGGAAGAGCTGGAAACCCAGCCGGTGATCTCGCGGGGCTCGCGGCGGGCGGCGGTGCAACAGGGGATCCAAGCCTACGAGCAGGCCCTGAGCTTGCCCATGTGGCTGGCCCAGCTCCTGGCGGTGGCCATCCAGCGCTTTGGGCCGCGCGGACTAGAATATGCCCGCTTTTCCATCGACTCCCACTTTGTCCGCAACTATCTCTACGTCCGCCGCCACTATCCCCACAAGCTGGAGCAGCATGTGCCTCCTTTTGCCCGGCGCATCGTGGAGCAATACCAACTCCCCTCTCCCTAGGGGAGAGGGCCAACCCTAGAGCTCAGCAATAGCGGATCCCGGCTTCTGCCCAGCGGTCGATGGCCTGGCCCAGGCGTTCGCAATCGGCAATGAGGCTAATCCGCACGTAGCCCTCTCCCCCTTCTCCAAAAGCGTTGCCAGGGGTTACGACCACGCCTGTGGACTCCAAAAGCCGCAGGGCAAACTCCGTCGAGCCTTCGGGGGTGCCGTCGGCGGTGCGGGGGGTCGGGATCCAGAGGTACATCGTCGCCCGCGGCGGCTCGATCTGCCAGCCCAACTCGGCCAGGCGGGCAATGAGGTAGTCGCGTCGGCGGCGGTAGCGCTCCTGCACCTGCTGTAGGTAGCTATCTGGCAAGGCCAAAGCGGTCTCGGCCGCCTTTTGCAGGGCGCCAAAAATGCCGTAGTCGAGGTTGGTTTTCAGGGTGCGCAGGCTCTGGATAATCTGGCGGTTGCCCACCACAAAGCCTACCCGCCAACCGGCCATGTTGTAGGTTTTGGAGAGGGTGTGGAACTCCACGGCCAAGTCCTTGGCGCCAGGGATCTGCAGCAGGCTGGTGGGCCGGTAGCCGTCAAAGGCCAGCTCGGCATAGCACAGGTCGTGCACCAGGAGGAGGTCGTAGCGGCAAGCAAACGCCACCACTGCTTCAAAAAAGGAGCGGGTCGCCACCGCTGTTGTCGGGTTGTTGGGGTAGTTGAAGTAGAGCAGCCGCGCCTGCTTGGCCACCTCCGGCGGGATCTCTTGCAGGTCGATGAGCCATCCTTTCTCCGGGCGCAGCAGCAGTGGGTAGATCTGCCCGCCGGCAATCAGGGGACCGCGAAAATGGGGCGGGTAGGCAGGGCTAGGCACCAGCACCAGATCCCCGGGATCCACATAGGCCAAGGCCAGGTGGGTCAGGCCCTCTTTGGATCCCAATAGAGGCAGCACCTCGCCATTGGGATCCAGCTCCACCCCGTAGCGGCGCCAATACCACTCGGCAATTGCCTGGCGAAAGCTAGCCGTGCCCTCGAAGGGTGGGTAGCCGTGGTGAGCGGGATCGGCAATGGCGGCCTGGGCCGCCTCCACCACCGGCTGGGGGGTGGGGCCATCGGGGTTGCCCATGCCCAGATCGATCAAATCCAACCCCTGCTGGCGGGCGCGGGCCTTCAGCTCATCCAAGCGGGCAAAGACATAGGCAGGCAGTTTGTTCAGCCGCTGGGCAGGGGCGAGGGCACGGTTCATAGCAAGGAGGGGAAACGAGTGCAGCCGGTGTCTGATGGGAGGTTAGCTACCTAACTTACCGCCAGAGCTGCCTTCAGGGCAATGATTGAGATCAGCGGGTTTGGGCATCTGGGATCCCAAAGGCTAGGATAGAAGTCTGGGTTCGGCTTTTTGGCAAGCGGAGCAGTGGCTTTACCCCTTGTAGCCGTTGTGGGTCGCCCCAACGTGGGCAAATCCAGCCTCGTCAACCGCCTGGCGGGGGTGCGCTCGGCCATTGTCCACGACGAGCCGGGCATCACGCGGGATCGCCTCTACCAAGAGGTGGAGTGGAACGGGCGCCGCCTGCGGGTGGTGGATACCGGCGGCCTGGTCTTCGGCGACGACAGCGAGTTTTTGCCCCACATCCGTCAGCAGGCCATGGCGGCGATGGCCGAGGCCCACGCTGTAATCTTTGTGGTGGATGGCCGCGAGGGGCTGACCCCTGCTGACAAAGAATTGGCCGATTGGCTGCGCAGACAACCCCTGCCGGTGGTGGTGGCCGTCAACAAGTGCGAGTCGGGGCAACTGGGCCTGGCGCAGGCGGCGGCTTTTTGGGAGTTGGGGCTGGGGGAGCCGATCCCTTGTTCTGCCGTCCACGGCAATGGGGTAGCCGAGCTGTTGGAGGCGGTGCTGCCTCACTTGCCCGAAGTGGCCCAAGAAGCCGCAGATGAGCCGGATCCCATCGCCGTGGCCATTGTAGGGCGGCCCAACGTAGGCAAGTCCAGCCTGCTCAACCGCCTGGTGGGATCCGAGCGGGCCATTGTCAGCCCCATTGCTGGCACCACCCGCGATGCCGTTGACACCCTGGTGGAGTGGGAGGGGCAGAGCTATCGTCTCATCGACACGGCTGGGATCCGCAGAAAAAGCCGGGTGGAATATGGGGTGGAGTTTTTCAGCATTAACCGCGCCTTCAAAGCCATCCAGCGCTCGGACGTGGTGCTGCTGGTCATTGACGCCCTGGAGGGGGTAACCGAGCAGGATCAGCGGTTGGCTGGCCGCATCGAAGAAGAAGGCCGCGCCTGCATCATCGTTGTCAACAAGTGGGACGCGGTGGAAAACAAAGATACTCACACCATTAACGAGTACACCCGCGAGATCCGCGAGCGGCTTTATTTCATTGACTGGGCACCCCTGTTGTTTGTCAGCGCCCTCACGGGGCAGCGCACCCACAAGATCTTTGCCGAGGTCAACACAGCGGTAGCCGCCCATCGCAAGCGCATCGCCACCTCCGTGGTCAATGAAGTTCTCCAGGATGCCCTCGCCTGGCAGTCACCCCCCGCCAACCGCCAGGGCAAGCAGGGCAAAATCTACTACGGCACCCAGGTGGCGGAGCGGCCTCCCACCTTTCTCCTGTTTGTCAACGATCCCGATCTGTTCAAAGAGAACTACCGCCGCTACCTGGAAAAGCACTTCCGGCAAAACCTCGACTTCACCGGTACCCCCATTCGCTTTCGCTGGCGCAGCAAATCCGAGCGCCTGGTGGGACGGGCAGTGCAAAAATTGGAGGGTTCCCTGGCCTCTCGTTAGGCCCTCTGGTGGACGAAGCTCTCTTCTGAAAGCGTATGGCTGTGGATCCCAACGTCAAAACCCTGGTGGAGAATCGCCGCGCCCGCTTCGAGTACGAGATCTTGGAGACCTACGAAGCCGGGATCCAACTGACCGGCACAGAGGTAAAGTCCATCCGAGCGGGCAAAGCCAACTTGCAAGACGCTTTTGCCCTCTTTCGCGATGGCGAGGCCTGGCTGCACAACTTGCATGTTGCCCCCCACGGAACTGCCAGCAAGGTGTTTAACCACGACCCGACCCGCCGCCGCAAGCTGTTGTTGCACCGCCGCGAGATCGACCGGCTGCGGGGCCTGGTGGAGCAAAAAGGCCTGACTGTGGTTCCCCTGCGGCTGGTGCTCAACCGCGGCTGGATCAAGGCTCACCTGGGCGTGGCCCGCGGCAAAAAGCTCCACGACAAGCGACAAGCAATTAAGGAACGGGAGACGCGGCGGGAGATCCAGCGGGAGCTCAAGGGGCGCTAGGGCCCGACAAGCTCCTGGCAGCTCCTATTTTCCGAGGGGGGTGGCCCAAAGCCGCTGGAGCCCTTCGTGGCAACAATTTCCAGTTTTCCTCTCCCTCAGGGAGAGGGGCTGGGAGTGAGAAATCCTCCGCTAGGATTGGAAGCGAGATCCGACTCGGTCGGCTGCAAAGGCACCACTGGGAAATTCTAGGCGCCGGGGAGAGGAAAGAAGCGGTCGGTGGCCTTGACCCGCTCACACCAGGCGCGGATGTTGGGGAAGGGCTTGAGGTCAAACCCGCCCTGCTCGGCCACATGGGTATAGGTAAACAGGGCCAGATCGGCGATGGTGTAGCGGTTGCCCACGAAGAACTCCTTCTCCCGTAGGTGGCTTTCCATGATCTCCAGAGCCTCGGTACCGAGTTTCAGGTTCTGGGCAATTAGCTCGGCATTGGCCTCGGCCTGGCCGGCTCGCACCCAAAAGCGGGTGGTGGCAATGTAGCGGGCAATGCGGGTTTGTTCAAAAAGGAGCCATTTCAAGATCTCGGCCCGCTCCAGCCGCGTCTGGCCATAGAGGGGAGTGTCCTCTGCTAGGTAAACCAAGATTGCGGCTGACTCGGCCAAGACGGTGCCGTCTTCCAGCTCCAAAGCCGGGATCTGCCCCAGGGGGTTCTTGGCCAGGTACTCGGGGCGGCGATTTTCTCCGACCCTGGAGTTGACCTCAACCGTCTCGTAAGGGATCCCCAACTGTTTGAGAAGCAGCTCTACTTTGTAGCAATTCCCGGAGGTCGGGATCCCATACAGTCGCAGCATTGCCGTTAACCTCAACGTGCAGCATCCCCATCAATACCACCAGATAGCTCAACCTCAGCCACAAAACCCCTTCACGTTTCAACGCGGTAGCCGAAGTCGCGCAGCAGGTGCTCGGAGCGCCGCCAGTGGGGCCGCACCTTGACGAACAGCTCCAGGTACACCTTGCCGGCAATGAGCTTTTGAATCTGGAGGCGGGCGGCCTGGCCAATTTGCTTGAGCCTTTCCCCCCCTTTGCCGATGAGGATCCCTTTTTGCGAGTCCCGCTCCACGTAGAGGGTGGCCAGGACGCGGGTGACGGTGGGGGTTTCTTCCACCTGGTCGATGGTGACGGCCACCGAGTGGGGCACCTCCTCGCGGGTGTGCAAGAGAACTTGCTCGCGGATCAACTCCGCCATGATAAACCGCTCCGGCTGATCCGTCACCAGATCCGGGGGATAGTAGTAGGGCCCAGGGGGCAGCAGGTCGACGGTGGCCTGGATGAGGGGCGCCAAGCTGCCGGGATCCAACGCCGACACCCAGACGACGGGGGCACCGGGGCGCAGGGCTTGGTAGCTCTCTTGGTGGGCCTGGCGCGCGGCAGACTCTTTGGGCAGCAGATCGGCTTTGTTGCAGACGAGGATGCAGGGGGTCGCGCTGGGGATCCGCTCGGCGATAAAAGCATCCCCCCGCCCTGCCGGCACCGAGCCATCCACCACGAAGAGGACGACATCCACGCTCCCAATGGCAGCCTGGGCGTTGTGTACCAAGATCTCCCCCAGGCGGTGGTGGGGCTTGTGGATGCCAGGGGTGTCCACCCAGATGATCTGGGCTTGCGGCAAAGAGAGGATCCCCCGCAGGCGGTTGCGGGTGGTCTGGGCCACGGGAGAAGTGATGGCGATCTTCTGGCCCACCAGAGCGTTCATCAAGGTGGACTTGCCCACATTGGGCCGCCCGATGAGCGCCGCAAATCCCGACTTAAACCCCGGTGGGGCGACCGGGATCCCCGACAGCCCCGCCTCCCCCCGGCCACCCTCTTGTCCCCTCGTGTACGGGGGGATGTAGGGGGGGGCCAGCTCTGGCGGCGCTTGGGCCGCCCCTTCCTGCCACCCTTCCTCTGGAGCGGGATCCCGAAGAGGGGGATGGCCGCGTTCCCGTCGCTCTTCTTCCATCGTGCCCCCTATCTCTGGTAGCCGGACCAGGACTGCGCCTGGCTACTGTCAAAGGCCAGGGAAACCTCAGGCAACTGCAGGGAGAGGGATCCCAGCTCGGCCAGGGTGGTGCCGGGGTAGTAAAAGGCGAGGATTTGCGCCGCGTTCAACCCCCGCCGCGCCAGGGTGTAGGCGCCGTACTGGCTCAGCCCCACCCCGTGGCCAAAGCCGCCGCCGATAAAGCGGTAGCCTGTCAGCCGCCCGCTCTGTTTCAGGGGTTCCACGCGAAACAGAGTGCTGTACAGGCGGGGAAAAGCCAGGCGCACCTGATCCTTGCGCAAAAGAATCGAGTGGAGCCCTTGGGGCGTCTGCAAGTCCACGTGCAGCGCCTGCACCCGACCACTGACCGAGCGCTCCAGGACGTGCAGCCCCTGGATGGTCATCCACTCGGGGAGAGGGATCCCGAGGTACTCTTGAGCGGCCCGCAGTTGGGCGTTTAGCTCCTCCAGCGACTGAGAAAACTCCCAGCGGAAGAGGCGCGATACCCCTGCTTCGTTGAAACCCTCCCGCCGGGCCAGAAAGGCCTTGAAGTCGCTCTCCTGCCGCAAATCGAAGGGCTGATCGGGCTGGTGGGCGATATCCACCTGCGGGCGCAGGTAGGGGCGCGGCTCTCCGTCCCAAACCTCTTCAAAGCCTGCCGAGATGCCGCCGTTGGTGGAAGAATAAACGGCATCCACCAGCTCGCCCTTGTAGGTGAGCACCAGGCCGCTGGTCTGGCGAATCGCTTCGTCGGCCCGCGGATGGGTGCCGCTCAGCCCCTTGTAAACCTGGCAGTGGGTATTGGCACAGAGGTGGTAGTCGTCGATCTGAAAGCGGTGCAGGTTCTTGAGGGCGTAGGTGCGCGCCAAAATTGCCTGGGCGGCCATGGCGGCAAAGGGGGCCCCTGGCCCCACCTCATGGGGCACCACCCCCCGTAAATAGGTTTCCAGGGGCACGGCGTTGACCACCGTATAGCTGCCGTAGGCATTGGGCTGAATGGTAATGGATCCGGCATAGTAGCGGTCGTTCACCCGCAGATAGCCGGCATCGGAGGTTACCCTCAGGCGGGTGCGATGGTAGCGAAAATGCTCATGTACCCAGCTCAGCTCCGCCCGTTCGCGCCGCTCCTGCACCTCCAGCCGCACCTGAGGGATCCCTTCTTTCTGGGCATACTGCTGAATCTGGATCAGTTGTTGGGGAGTGTAGGCGCGGCTGGCCCACACCTGCCATTCCTGCGGTTGGGCGATCTCGGTGCGGATGCCCAGAGATTCCCAGGAGTTGGCGCTGGCCTCGGCGCTCTCGAAGCTTTTGTGGCTGCTGAGGATGAGGCGGTACACGGTTTCCGGGCTGGCCAGGGCGCGGTTGACGATCCCAACCGTAACTTGTGGGAGCCGCTGCCTCTGGGTGCTGCCGTCTGCCTGGGCAAATTCCAGGGTGAGGAAAGACCCCAGCGGCGCTGCCAGCTCCACCTGATCTTGCTCAGAACGGCCAAAGCGTTGCACAATGCCCACGTGCAGGATCGGGTTTTCGGGGGTGGCCGCTGCAGACAATTGCGCTGGCAAGACAGGATCTTCGGCCTCTTTGCGAACCCCGGTCGCGTCAGCGGCACGGAGCACCAAGGCTGTCAGCAACAGGCCCAAGCCGGAAATGAGGCTGCTCTGTTTGCGCCAGCGGAGCGGAGTCCTTAAAAACCGGCGAGGTTGGGCAGTAGGAGACTGACAACTGGCCATGGCCGCTTTATCCTGACAACACACCCTGTCGATTGTACCCGCATCTTTTCTGGCCTAGCCGCAGCGATGGATGCTCCTCTCCCCTCTACCTCCCTGCTTTTTACCGGAAACGACGGTGGATTCTCGAACCTGCCTCCTCCTGCTCTACGCAAGGGATCCGGCTGGCGGTTGGGCTGGGATCCTGGGCGCTCCCCTTTTGTGGCCCTGGTGGGAGGAGAGACTTGGGCGTTGGAGCTAACCCTAGAAGAATGGCAAGCATTTGTGCAGGGGGTGTATCGTCTGCAGCAGGATATGGAAGCTGTCGCCTCCCAACTGATGGCCGAGGAGAGCATTACGCTGGAGCAGACCTTTCCTGCCCTCACGTTGGTTGCCAGTGGCAGCGCCACTGCTTGGGGCCTCTATCTCCAGTTGCACCAGGGCCGGCGGGGTGAGGGTTTCTGGCCAGCAGAAGTTGTCCCGGAGCTGTGTCGTGCCCTCGACCAATTCCAGGAGTGCTGACCCGCCGCCGCTTGCAGGTTTTGGGGAGGAACCCAAGGCAACTCAGGTCAAACTCCAATCAATTGCTGAAGAAAAGATACTTGATAAACCCTGAGGCCACCCCAACGACTAGGGCCACGATCGCGCCGCGGCTGATGAACTCCTGTTGGTCAAGCCGCTTGCTGTAGCCATCCATTTTGCCGCTTAGCTCCGCGATTTTCACTTCCAGGCTGCTACGGCTGAGGTCGATCTTGGCTTCCAGCTCGTTGCGAGTGAGGTCGATCTTGGCTTCCAGCTCGTTGCGAGCGCCTTGGATCTTGCTCTCTAGGTCGTTGCGAGTGAGGTCGATCTTGGCTTCCAGGTCGGTTTTGACCAGCCGGATCTCGCTTTTGATCTCCGTCACCTGGATTTCCAACTTGCGGTCGATTCCCTCCAGCTTTTTGTCCAAAGCCAGGATGAGGTCTTTAATTTCTTGATTGGGATCCGACATCCGCAGTTCTGCCCAAGACCGCTGGCTCCTATTATCGCCTAAGGGATCCCTCCTCAAACTGGCGGCTCAACCGTTGCCACGATGTCGCGGATGACGGCCTCTGCCTCCTGCCGTCGGTTGCTCGTCATGTCCCCAGATCCGGCCAAAGAAATGCGATGGGCCAGCACCGGCACAAACAAAGCTTGCAGATCTTCCGGTAGGCAAAAGCTCCGCCCTCTCACCAACGCCTGCGCCCGTGCTGCCCTTGCCAAGGCCAACGCCCCGCGGGTGGACACGCCGGCCCGCAACAGCCTGGAGGCACGCGTCGCCTGCACCACCTGCAGCAGATAGTCGGCCAGGGATCCATCCAGGTACACCTGATCCACCGCCGCCTGGATCTCCCGCAGCTCCGCCAGGGAAAGCACCGGCTGGAGAGCCTCCACCGGCTCTGCCTGCTGTCGCTGCAGCAGCAAAGCCCGCTCCACCTCAGGGCTGGGGTAGCCGATGGACAGCCGCACCAGAAACCGATCCAACTGGCTTTCCGGGAGGGGATAGGTGCCGTGATACTCCAAGGGGTTTTGGGTGGCCAACACCATAAAGGGACTGGGCAGCGGGTAGGTGCGGTTGTCCAGCGAAACCTGCTTTTCCGCCATTGCCTCTAGCAGGGCACTCTGGGTGCGGGGAGAGGTGCGATTGATCTCGTCGGCCAGGATGACATGGGCAAAAATGGGGCCTGGGCGAAATTCAAACTCCCCTTTCTCTTTGTTGAAAAGGGTGAGGCCAAGAATGTCAGTCGGCAAGAGGTCGCTGGTAAATTGAATTCGCTGAAACTTGGCCCCCAAGCTGCGGGCAATGGCCCGCGCCAACGTGGTTTTGCCTACTCCCGGCACGTCCTCCAGGAGGACATGGCCTTCCGCCACCAGGGCCGTCACCACGGCCTGCACCACCCGTGGCTTGCCTTGAAACACCGACTCGACGTTGGCGATCAGCTTGCCGATCTGCTGCCGCAAAGTTTGCAATCGCTCCGCCGGGATCCGCGCTGAACCGGACAGGGTGCCAACACTTGCCATAAACCACTCCCAAAGGGGCCTATTCCACCATACAGGCCCAACCCACCGGCAACCCAAAGGGGATCCCACAAAACCCCGGTGGAAAACCGGAGTATCATAGACCTGATCCTTGCAGGAAGGATGGGTATTTTGGAACTGTCTTGTAAAAGTGAGTACGCTCTCCTGGCCCTTCTGGAGTTGGCCCAGCACTACCATGACGGCCGGGTATTGCAGATTAAGGAGATCGCAGCCCACCAGTCGATTCCCGACCGCTATCTGGAGCAGTTGCTGGCCACGCTGCGCAGGCAGGGCCTGGTACGCAGCCAGCGGGGCGCCAAAGGAGGTTACTCTCTGGCTCGACCGCCCTGGCAGATCTCCCTATTGGACATCATTCAGGCCATCGAGGGAGAAGATCTCACCCGCCCCCGCGACTTGCCCAGCGGCGATCTCTCGCCGGAGCGCCAGGTGCTCTGGCAGGCTTGGCAAGATGCCCAGGCGGCAGCGGTGGGCATTCTCCAAAAAACGACCTTGCAAGACCTCTGCGACCGGCAGGCGCAACAGCAACAGGCCAGGTTGATGTACTACATCTAGAGGAAGCTGCCGGTGTCGATGCCCTGGGCTTGGCCTCCTCTCAAGAGGGTGAGTACCTCTTCCCGCCGAGGCGGACGAGAGGAGCTGGGATCCCTGTCAAGTTTTGGGTTATCCTGAAACCCATTGCCTCTTGAATTGCTTCCTTTGCATTCCATGACCTTTCGCTCCCCTCGCTCTCAGGCTGCCGATACGTTTTCTTCGGAAGATTTTGCCAAGGCTCTGGAGGCGCAAAGCCTTGACTTTCGACCGGGACAGGTGGTGCGAGGCCGCATCTTCCAGCACCAGAACGATGGGGCGCTGGTGGATATCGGCGGCAAGTCGCCGGCCTTTTTGCCCCTGAAAGAAGCCGGGATCCGCTCAGGAGAGGATTTGAGCGAGCTTTTTCCCCTCAAAAGCGAAGCCGATTTTCTCATCTTGCGAGAGGACTCGGAAGGGCAAATCGTACTCTCGGCGCGGCGGCTGCGGCTGAAGCGACTTTGGGAGGAGCTGGCCGAAAAACAGACCAACGGCCAGACGGTAACTGCCCTGGTGATCGGCACCAACAAGGGCGGGGTTCTGGTGGACGTGCAGGGGCTGCGGGGCTTTATTCCTCGCTCGCATCTCAACCAACGGGAAAATCTAGAAGAGCTGGTGGGCCAATCGCTGACCGCCAGTTTGTTGGAGGTCAACCCCGCTGCCAACAAGCTGGTGCTCTCCCAGCGAGTAGCGCGACAAGCTGAGAGCCTGGGAATCTACACCACCGGTCAGGTGGTGCGGGGCAAGGTCAGCGCCCTCAAGCCCTTCGGCGTTTTCGTGGAGCTGGAGGAGGGGGGCAGCGGGCTGTTGCCCATCAAGCAGGTCAGCCAAAGCTTTGTCGCCTCCTTATCCGACTTGTTCCAGCCCGGTCAGCCGCTCAAGGCCGTGGTCATCGATGTGGATGAGGCCAAAGGGCGGGTAGCGCTCTCTCTGCGGGTGTTGGAAAAATACCCCGGCGAGGTGTTAGAGCAACTGGCCCTCATTACCGAGGAAGCTGAAGAGCGGGCCGGCAAACTGAAGGGGAGAATCACGTCCGAGGGCAAGGTCATTTAACCCATACCGACTGCCAAGGCGCTCCTGGGCGAGCCTTCCGGATCCCTGGGCTGGGCCTCACCCAAGACTTGGCGCCGATCCCCCAATCCCGCCAGCAGCAGGGGACCTTTCGTAGCCACCGGCTGTGGAAACAGCACCCCTTATCCCTGATGCTCAGCTTCCCTCTCCTTCTGGGAGGGGGGCTGGATCCTATGTCCTGCCAGCATCAACTCCCTGGCACTGCGGAGCCCTGGGGGGCTGTTTCAAACTTGTACAGAGTGGCAATGCCGTGAACAGCAACTGAGGCTGGGGTGTTGTCTATACGCGATGCTGGCGCAACAGAGATGAAGAGATTTCCTTACCAATCCTCCGCTATTGCGTTTCCATGCAAATCTTAGGTTGGAAATGCTCAAATTAGGACACAGCAAGGGTTTTAGCTATTGCCGCCACTGAGGAAATAGCCAGAATAAGAGTAGCTATTGACCCAGCAATGGGCGCTACGACAACTTGGTGAATGCACGATGTTTCCCTCTCTGTTGACCCCACGCACAGCCGGCCTACTCCTATCGGGAGCCGCACTGGGCATCCACTGCCAGGTGGCCATGGCCGCTCCTTTTCGCGACACCTTTGGCCACTGGGCGCAAGCCTATATCGAGACCCTCTCCTCTCAAGGGGTGTTGAACGGCTTCCCGGATGGCACCTTCCGTCCCAACGAGCCGGTGACCCGCGCTCAGTTTGCCACCCTTGTCACCACTGCCTTTCGCCTTCGCAACACCTCTGGTACCTTCATCGGCTTTCGGGATGTGCCTCCCAGCCACTGGGCGGCCAATGCTATCTCCACGGCGGCAGCCAACAACTTGGTGGCCGGCTTCCCAGACGGCACCTTCCGACCCGAACAGCCCGTTACTCGCACCGAGGCGCTGGTGATCCTGACTAACGCCCTTGGCAACACGAGTGCCATCCCCGCGGCTCAGCCGAGCGAGCTGTTCAGCCGCTACCGCGACGCGGCAGCCATTCCCAACTGGGCCCTGGCACAACTTGCAGCCGCCAACCGTGCCGGCCTGATTGTCAATTACCCGGATCCTATGCTTTTGGAGCCAAACCGCCCTGCCACCCGTGCCGAGGTGGCCGCTTTTACCCACCAGGCCCTGCTCAATCGGGGATCCCTGGTGGCCCAGAACCCGAGCAGTTGGGTTTCCACCCCCCCGGCGGGCTTTGACCTGCACCTTTCCACGCTGGCGGCGGGCACCCTGATGCAGACCACCACCCCCTTCAACGAGCGCCTCTTCATCGCCCCCAACGAAACTCGCCCCCTGTCCTTGATCGTCCGCACCCCGATTCGCAACGCCCAGGGGGACATCCTGGTGCCTTTCGGCTCGCGGGTGGATGGCCGCTTTGAGCCGGCACCGGGGGGCACGCGCTTTGTGGCAGAAAGCATCATCGCCAACAACCAACTGTTCCCCTTGGCTGCCCAATCGGATGTGATCCACGATGTTAAGGATCCTCGCTACACCACCACGGGCAAAATCATCCAAGATGCGGCCATCGGCGCGGCAGCGGGCGCCATTCTCGGCTTGGTGACCGGCGACAATGCCATTGCCACAGAAGAAGTGCTGGGGGCTGGGGTGGCCGGAGCGGTGATCGGCAACGTCACGGCGCCACAGGTGGTAGTTTTGGATCCCAACCAGGTGATCGAGCTGCGCCTCACCCAGGATCTGGCGCTGGTCCCTCAATCCCGCTAGCGGCGCGGGGGTGTCCGTTGCAACAAGACACAGGCGATACAACTTCGTCACCGTCTTTCCATCGGTGAAGCTGGGCGTTGCCTCGATCCCCAACTCCGTATCCCCCCGTACACGGGGGGATATAGGGGGGGCCGGGGTTGGGAGTGAGGGCAAAAGGCTATCTTCTCAGCCAATCCAACAGAGTCGTTCCCCCCAGCCACAGGCCCACCAAAATGGAAGTGGTCAGCAGCCCCGCCGCCACACAGATCAGGGATCCCAAGCTGCACAGGATCCCGTCCTCTTCGAGGAGGCCAAAGGCGGTGACGAAGACCCCCATCGCCGGCAGGGTGTTGGTGCCGGGCACGGGAATGATCATGGAAATACCCATCAAGCTGATCAAGGTGCTCAGCCAGACCTGGCCCAGGCGGCTGGTGCAGACTGGTTGCCAACGGGGGCAGGCAACTTTTTCAATGCGCTGCAACCACGGGATCCCGGCCTGCACCCACTTTTGAAATTGCTTCCGTTCAATGGATGTCTGCAGCACCCATGGCGGCAGCCAGGGGGTGGTTCGCCCCGCCAGCATTTGTAGGGCCAGCAGCAGAATAACCACGCCAAAGGGAGTGGAATAGCCAGGAGCTGGCAGAGGCAGAGCAGAAGGGAAGGAGAGCACCGCCAAAAACAAGCCAAAGCTGCGCTCGCCCGCCAGTTTGAGAATCTCTTCAAGGCGGATGGGTGGGGATCCCTCTGGGTAAGGCTCGGGCTGCTCTGGATGGGCGGGAAGGCAGGCAAATCGGGCCAGCTCTTGCGATAGACGAGCCATAGGGGGGGCTGCAAACGGTTTGGGAGCCAACGATAGCCTACTGCAAATCCAAGGTTTGTTGGATATCTTGAACAAAGGGGTGGTCTTGGAGGGGTAAGATGAGCGGCGAAGCGCTGGGCAAAAGGTTGGCTAGCGGTAGCCTTGGAGAAGGTCTGGGGAAGCGTGCTCCGCTCAGCAAGGGAATAGGCAGGTTGGGGGGGACGCTGTTGCTGGGATCCCTGTTGGTGGCAGGGCGCGGTGTGGCCCTGGCCGAAGCGCAGTTGGAGGTGGGTACCTCCACCACCTTGCCCCCGCAGGCGGCGCCGCCGGTGTTGCCTCCCCCGCCGGTGGGAGTTCGACAAATTAGAGAGGATACCGATCCTGAGCAAACCGCCGATATGCCCCTTTCCCTTCTGGCCGAGCAGGTGCTGGAGGCGGTGTGCGAAGCGCAAATCGATCCCCAACGGGCCCTGGCCCTCATGCCCGACCTGAGCGAGTCCCACATCCGCGCTGCCTGTCCCAAGCGGCTGGCCCCCCAGTCCCTCCGTAGACGGGGGGATATAGGGGGGGGAGTACAGGCCGGTCAAAGCTTGGCGAAATTGTAGGGAGCGGTGAAATTGTTGTAGCGAATGCGCAGCCGTCCCTGAAAGGCTCGATCCAGCTCCTCCACTTTTTGGGCAAAAGCCGGCTCATCTTCCCAGTTGATGAGAAACGAGCTGTTGTAGGCCATGTTTTCCGTAAGCAGCTCTCCCTCGACGCGATCGCTGGCCAGAGAGCCGAGGGCGGCTGTGAAGGTTTGGGCAATGTGTTGGCGCCGTTGCTCCAGCATTTGCTCCAGAGCCTGCCCAATTTCCACTACTGCATCTAGCCCCAAGGGGGTGCCAGCCATCTCGTCCCGCCGGGCTTTCAGGGCCGGGTTTTCCTCTAGCCCCAATTGGAGCTCTTGCTGGGGATCCCAGAAGACTTTTACCCCCACCTCCCGTTTGCCCTCCAGGCGCTGCAGCAGGGCCAGCAGATCGGCCAGGTGCGGTTTGATCAAATCCTGCTCTACCTGATCCCAGCCGCTCACCACCAGGCCAAATTGCAGCGGCAGCAGGGCGCGGTATCCCTCGCTCATCACGGTTTCTAGGACAGCTTCGTGGGCCAGCAGATTGGCCCGGCTGGCCAAGTAGCGCTCCTGGCGAGCCTGGGAATAGAGAAAGGCCAAAGATCCCAGCACGTGAATCCCCACCGGCTGCTTGTCCAGCCCCACCACATTCAGGTGGCGCGGGCCGGGGGCAGCGACGATCCCGTAGAGATAGAGGGTGCTATTGGGATTTGCCGTTGGCATGGCTGCGAGCATCTCCGATCAACCAGGTGAGGTTGGACTCTTCCGTGTCGATGGCATTGCCATCGGAGGAAATACAGTAGCGACCCATCACCATCTGGTGGCGCAGGGTAACTCCTGCAGCGATTTGGGTGTAGTTGAAGATGAGGCTGCCATCCAGCGTACACCCTTCGTTCAACACACAGCCGTAGCCAATGGCTGTGGGGCCGATGAGCTTCACCCCGTCTGCCAGGTAAGTGCTGGCCCCAATGTAGACCGGCGGCTCGATATGGATGCGATCCCAGTTGGCGCGGATGTTGATCCCCGTCCAGACGCCGGGCCGAATCTGGATCCCGGGCACCTTGACCCCCTTGATCTCGCCGCGCAGCACCTTCTGTACCGCCAGCCAGTAGTCAGGGGTACGGCCAATGTCCACCCACTGGAAGTCGGCCTTGAGGCCGTAGAAGGGGGCGCCGGCTTTCACCAAGGCGGGGAAGAGATCGCTGCCGATGTCATAGGGGCAGCCGGGGGGGATGTAGTCCAGGACTTCTGGCTCGAACACGTAGATGCCGGTGTTGATGGTGTTGCTGAGGGCCTCTTCCTGCCTGGGTTTTTCTTGGAAGGCGGTGACCCGGCCCGTCGCATCGGTTACCACCACGCCATAGCTGGAGACTTGGCTGGGATCCACCTCTCGCAACACCACCGTGGCCAATGCCCCCTTAGATTTGTGAAAGTTGACCACCTGGGTCAGGTTGAGGTCGATCAGGGCATCGCCGCAGAGCACCACGAAGGTGCTGTCGAAAAAACCGGAAAAATCCTGGATCTTGCGCATGCCACCGGCGGATCCCAGGGGTTCGGCCACCGGCTGGCCGTTCTCGAAGTGGCCCTCGAAGGAAAAGCCGATGTGTACTCCCCACTGCTGGCCATCGCGAAAGTAGTCTTCGATCTGGTGAGCGAGGTGGCTGGTGTTGATCATGATTTGGTCGAACCCATGTTCCCGCAGCAGCTCCACCAAGAACTCCATGACCGGCTTGTGCAAAATCGGGATCATCGGCTTGGGCATCATGTAGGTGATGGGCCGTACCCGCGTCCCTTTGCCGGCTGCCAGGATCATGGCTTTCATGCCGTCCTCTCTCCTCCGGGTCTATCGTCTCCTGACTTTATCATCCCAGGATCGGCAGTCTGGATAACAGAAGAGGGTTTTCGCTCTGGGCTGGCCCCCCAGTCCCCCCGTGTACGGGGGGATAGAGGGGGGAATCGCCGCCAAGAGGCCGATCCTCTACAATCGAGGGGAAGCAACGCCCGCAACTGCTCTGCCGCTGTCAAGGCTTTACTCTCTATCTAGCCCTGGCAAGAGCAGGGATCCCGGACATCCTTCTATGTCGATGGCTTTCGGCCTCAGCCCCGCCCCGCATCCCGATACCCCAGCTTGCCGTTCCGCCGGCCAGCCGATCACCATTGCCCTGGCCAAGGGAGCCTTGCTGGCCGACGCTATCCGCTGCTTGCAACAGGTGGGGATCGATTTCAGTCGCTTTTTGGATCCCGGCAACCGCCTGCTGCGGATTGAATCGCCCACCCAGCTCAACGGGCAACGCTACGAGGCGCTGCTGGTGCGCAACCACGACGTGCCGGTGTATGTGGAGTACGGCCAGGCCCAACTGGGCATCGTCGGCTACGACGTCTTGCGGGAGCGCTATGCCGGCAGCGAGGTGCGAGTGGCCCACCTGCTGGATCTGAAGTTCGGCCACTGTCGCATGTCGGTGGCTCTTCGCCAAGAAAGTCCCTACACCTCGGCGGCCCAGTTGCCTCCCCATGCCCGCGTGGCTTCCAAGTTTGTCGGCTGCGCCCGCGAGTATTTTGACCGGTTGGATTTGCCGGTGGAAATTATCTCCCTCTACGGCTCAGTGGAACTGGCTCCCATCACCGGCATGGCCGATGCGATTGTGGACTTGGTGGCCACCGGACGTACCCTGAGGGAAAACGGCCTGGTGGAACGGGACTGCCTTTTCGAGAGCACCGCCCGCTTGATCGCCCATCCCACCAGCTACCGCGTCAACCAACAGCCCATCGGCGAGCTGGTGAACCAGATTCGGGAGCGCTGGCTGGGATCCCTGGTGGCGAGTGGCCCGCTTTGAGGGGGCCGCGAGGTCTTTGTAGAAGGGCAGGGGTCGGCAATCCAAGAAGTAGGAAAACGCAGCTACCCGACAGCTCTGCCTGGCCAGGAAACTTCTGCAAGCCCGGCCAAAGAGGGGATCACTATTGCGTACAATAGGGGCATTCGGGCTTATTTTCCCCAGCAGCATTGAGATTAAAACAGGTTTTTCGAGGTTGATTATGCGGTACCGTCCACTACTCGCCATCCTGTTGGCGCTCTGTTTGAGCGTCTTCGCCCTGCCGGCGGAGGCGGCCAAGGCCCCCTTAACCTACGACCAGATCCGCAACACCGGCAAGGCGGCCATATGCCCTTCCGTCTCGGACGATGCCCGCGGCCGCATCGAGGTGCCCAAGGGGGGATCCCTAAAGTTGACAGACGTCTGCTTCCAGCCGGTGCAAATTGAGGTGGAAGAAGAGAAACGGAACGGGGAAAAAGAGTTTATCAAGGCCAAAAACATCATGATCTCGGCAGCCACGCTGGGGCCGATTAAGGCTGAGGTCACCCCCAAAGACGGCGGGTTGGAGCTCAAAGTGGTGGACGGGATCACCTTTCAGCCGACCACCGGTCAGTTGCCCCGCCGCGAGCTGGTGCCATTTTTGTTTAGCGTGAAAGATTTGGTGGCCACAGCTCAGGGCTCCGCCATTGACCCCTCGACCGACTTTGAAGGGGAGTTCTTGGTGCCCGGCTACCACACCAGCACCTTCCTCGACGCGCGCGGGCGCGGCTCTAACACCGGCTACGACACAGCCGTAGGGCTACAGGCGGCCAAGGACGACTTCGCCACCAACCGCAAGGTGGACGAGGTTTCGCGGGGGAAACTGTCGCTGCGCATTGCCCGCGTGGATCCCAGCACGGGAGAGATGGGCGGCTCCTTCGTTAGCATTCAGCAGTCCAGCACCGAGCAAGGGGCACTGGAACCCCGCACCGTCCGTGTCCAGGGCTTGTTCTATGCCCGCCTGGCGCCGGAGTCTTGAAGAGAGCAAATTTTGGGCTTGAGGGGGCAGGGATCCGGTCGATCCCTGCTCACTCCTGTTGATACTCTGTCTGTCTGGGTTTGCCTGTTGGGGAAGAGGGCGGCGATGGCAGGATCCCACAGCGTTTGTTTTGATCGGGCTGCCGACTTTTACGATGCTACCCGCAGCTTTTTCCCCGCTGTAGAGGAAGAGATCGCCGATGCCATCTTGGCGACAGGGGGAGCCACTCCTGAGACCTATTTTCTCGAGGTGGGCATTGGGACTGATTCGGCGTGGCTACTCCTATTGCGGCGTCGATATTTCTAAACGGACGTTAGCTGAGCAGGTGGAAGCCTTCTCAAGGGGCTCATGTGCAGCAGGTAGCGGCGGCAGGTAGGTGTCTGCGCATCCACCCAGAGCCAGGCAAGTCTTGTAGGAAGGGTTTTCTTGTGGACATTGCGGCTGGAGGGGTGACGCCGACCTGAACGGTGCAAAGGTTACCGCCCTTTTGGGGCGTTCTATAAACCAGCCCCCCTGCCCCGCGTATACGGGGGGGTTCGGGGCTTGCTTGCTCTCTAAGCGAGCATGCTTCAGGGCTACTGTTCGCGTCAGCCGGACGGAGTCCTTCAACCCCATCCGCTTACGCGGGGCCGCACTTCTCTGGCTCGGCCTGCCCTCAACTTCCCAGACCTTCAGGGTAACCTTGCTAAGATTTCCATGGCAGGGATCCCGGGCTATGCAAGGCGTACTGCTGATCCTTTACATGTTGTTTGTCAGTGGCCTGATTGCCGTTGTCGGGGATCGGGTCGGGTATCGGATTGGCAAAAAGCGCCTCACCTGGTTTAACCTGCGTCCCCGCCACACGGCCGTTTTGGTAGCCGTGATTACCGGCGTGAGCATCTCGGCGCTGACCTTGGGCACGCTGCTGCTCCTCAACCGCTCTCTTTCGGAAGCCCTGTTCAGCTACACCAACCAAATTGCCCAGGCAGAGCAGGAGCTGCGGGCCCTCAACCGCCAGAAAGCTCTGCTGGAAGCGGAGAATGCCACTCTCAGAGCCGAGCGAGACCGCCTCAAGCTGGATCTCGACCAATTTCGCAGTCAGCAATCGGCAGCCCAGACACGCCTGAGCGAAGTCCGGGATCAACTGGCTATGGCGCTACAAGAGCGGCAAGAGGCGGAGGCGAAGCTGGCGGCAGCCAACGAGCAACTGGCCCAAGTGCAGCCCGGCCTGGAGCGGGCCCAGGCGGAGTTGGAGGCGGTGAAGGCAGAGGTGGAGGCGGCCCGAAAGATGATTGCCGATCTGGAGTCGCAAAAGCAGGCTCTGCAACTGGATCGGGATCAACTGGAGCGCTCTCTGGATACGGCGCAGACGGCCCTGAGCCAACTGGAAACTCAAAAAAAGCAGCTTGAGCAGGAGATCGCGCAGCTCAACCAGTTAGCGGTGCGGCTGCGGCGGGGAGAGCTGGCCATTCTGGCGGGAGAAGTCCTGGCTACAGGAGTTGTGCAAACGCCAGCAGGGGCAGACCCGGCGGCAGTCCGGCGGCAGTTTGAGCGAGTTTTGGCCCAGGCAGAACAGCGGGCCCTTGCCCTCGGCTCCCGGCCCATCCCCCCTCTGGAGAACGCCATCCTCATCCGCCGCGAGGAGGCCGACCAAGCTCTGGAAAAGTTGAAGGAACCTGGTAGCTGGGCAGTGCGCATCCTCTCCCTCACCAATCGGCTTAAGGGAGAGCCTGTGCCTGTGCTGGTGGAGATTTACCCCAACCAGCGCATCTTCGCCAGGGGATCCGTGCTGGCGCAGGGTGTAATCCAGCCAGGCTTGAGCGAGAACGAAATCCAACAGCGGCTGCTGGAGCTCCTCAACCAGGCCAATCAGCGCTCCCAGGCAGAAGGCCTCCTCTCGGATCCCATCACCGGCACTGTCGGAGAATTCTCGCAGGTGAAGTTCTTGGAAGTTGTGCAGCATCTCCGCCAGAGCACTACCCCCCTGGATGTGAAGCTGGTTGCTGACACCGACATCTACACGGCGGGGCCGCTGCGGGTGAGTTTCCTGATGGCGGAGGCCTCTGGCCAGCAGGGCACCACCCCCGTTCAGCAGGCGGGGCAGATTGGGGGATGAGGGATCCACTCCATCTGGGCGGGCTGGAAGAGGGGCGAGTGCTGATGGGTTTTGACCCGGGGCGGGACAAGTGCGGCCTTGCCGTGGTGCAAGTTCAGCCGGCGTGGCAGGTCTTGCATCGGGAGGTGGTCTCAGCCGGGGAGGCCTTGGCCAGGTTGCAGGCCCTCTGGCAGCAGTTTGGGGCGGAGCGGCTCATCCTGGGAAATCAGACAACGGCGCGAGGCTGGAAACGGCAACTGGAGTCGCTCCTCCCACCCCAACAGATTGTTCTGGTGGACGAGAGGCACAGCTCAGAAGAAGCCCGGCGGCGCTACTGGGATTTTTACCCACCGCGGGGATGGGAGCGGCTGTTGCCCAAGGGGATGCGGGTGCCGGACAAGGCTTACGATGATCTGGTGGCCCTGATTCTGGTGGAGCGGTACTGGCGTGGGCAAGCAAGGGCTGAGCCGACGTGAATTTCTGTACGGGCTCCTGCTGGGGCTGGCGGTGGCCGGCTGTGGCGGGCCTAGGGGCTCTCTGCCCCTCATTCTCGCCCTTAAACAGGGGATCCCGGCCAGCTTGGTGAACGAGTTTCGCCGCCGCACCCAGGTTCGCTTTCGGCTGCAACTGTTGGACGAGCGGGCCCAGTTGCTGGCCTACCTGCAGCAGAGCGTCCAGCCGCCTGAGCCGGCCTGGTGGGAGCCGGGGAGATGGTTCCGGCGACAGCCGCCAGCAGCGGCCCTGAGCCTGTTGGGAGCTGACGCCTTGGATCGGGCCATTGCTGCCGGTTGGCTGGATCCCTTGCCACCTGACCTCTTGGGAGAACGGTGGCAGCACTTGGATCGCCGCTGGCAGGCTGCTGCCCGGCGAGAGGGGCAGATCTGGGGCGTGCCCTGGCGCTGGGGGGTAACGGCCATTGCCTACCGCCGCGACCGGGTGAGCGACCCCATCCGGGACTGGGCGGATCTGTGGCGGCCTGAGCTGGCCGGCAAACTCACCCTGCCAGATCACCCCCGGGAGGTGATCGGGCTCGTCCTCAAAAAGCTGGGCCGCTCCTACAACGATCCCCTCGATCCCGAAGAGGCCGAACTGCGGCGAGAGCTGGGATCCCTGCACCGCCAGGTTCTGGCCTATACTTCCGCCGACTACTTGCCCATGTTGCGCCTGGCCGATAGCTGGGTGGCTGTGGGCTGGTCGCAGGATCTCTATGCCACCCAGGCCAACTACCCCGAGCTGGAGGTGGCGATCCCGGCTTCGGGATCCGCCATCTGGTGGGATGTCTGGGTGCGGCCGCATAGAGCTCACAACGCTTCCCCAGAGCTGGAAGGATCCCTGCTGGCCGACTGGATTGACTTCGTCCTAACCCCAGAGTTCGCCCCCCGCCTGGTGAACTTGAGCGGGATCCCTTCGGTTTGGCCGCTGGATTTGGCCCAACTCTCTCCTCGGCTGCGTCGCAGGGCTGACTTTCAGCCTTCTACCTGGGAGCGCGCCGAGATTTGGCGGCCTCTGAGCCCCGCCGAAGCCGAGTCCTACCTCCGCCTCTGGGACCAGATGCGGCGCGGCCTCTTGTAGCCCGGCTTTTTCCGACCCCGGCGGCCAAGGTGTGAGAACCGGCAAGTCTAGGGAGGCAACCAGGACCCTCTACTTGTCCTTTTTGCTCTTTTTGCCCGCTTTGGGTGTCTCCGCGACGGCCTGTTCCAGTTGCAAGCCAGCAGGGTTTGTGGCCGCCTCTGCAGAAGGCTCAACCGCCTCAGGGATCCCAGACGCCTCTGCTTCTACAGAAGGGAGAGCTGCCTGCGGCTCTGTTGCAACCTCCCCCTCAGCTTTCGCATCGACAGGAGGCTCAACTGCCTCGGGGATCGCGGATCCCTCTGGCTTCTCGGCCTCAAACTCCGTCTCCGGCACCCCTGCCCTAGCCGACTCAGACCTCTCCTGCCGGTCTTCACCCTCAGAGCGGGGCGAGAGGGTGGGCGGTTCGGTGGGGTTGCCTTCGCTATCGACCCAGTTGACCGTGGTTTGGGACTTCAGCCAGGCCATCACCTTGTTGGCGAGCAGATCTTCGTGGACTGCTTGGCGGACTCGCTCCCGATCCAGCTTCTGCCCTTGCTGCGCATAGGCCGCCATCACCTCTTCCACCTCGACTTCCAATTCGTTGGGGCCTACGGCAATCTGCTCCTGCCGGACGATAGCGCTCAGAGCCAAGGTGCGCCGCAGCCGGTTGATGGCCTCGGGCCGGTGGCGCTCCATCAACTGGTTGAGAGTTTCCGGCGGCAGTTGGGACAAGAACTTGCGGATCTCTCCCGGCGTGACCCCTTGCTGCTGCTGCAGCGACTGAAGGCTTCGGGCCAGCAGTTGTGTCGTTTCTTGCTCGACTAGGGTCTCCGGCAGATCCACCTCGGTGGTTTCCAAGATGGCATTGAGGATGGCCGTCTCCAGGTTCTCCTCAGATTGCCGCAGGGCATCTTGCTCGAGGCGCTTTTGCAGGTGTTCCCGCAGTTCGGCCACCGTCTGAAACTCGCTGATCTCCTGCACAAAGGCGTCATCCAGCTCCGGCAGCTCTTTGGTCTTGATCTCTTTGAGGCAGACGGTGAACGTAACCGTTTTCCCGGCCAACTCTTTTCTGAAGTAATCGTCGGGGAAAGTAGCTGTGATCTCCTTGGTTTGGTCGAGCTGCATGCCGACCACGCCCGCCACAAAACCAGGGATGAAGTTCTCCTCTTTGAGCTCCAACTGAAAGTCCTGGGCGGCGATTTCCTCCAGAGGATTGCCCTCGGCATCGCGGGCTTGAAAATCGATCACCACCACATCCCCCAACTGGGCGGGCCGATCCTCCACCGGCAAGAGGGTGGCCCGCTGATCCCGCCACCGGTCGATGAGCTGGTCGATCTGTTCGGGCTTGACGGTGACGCGGGTGGCCGTGACGGTCAGGCCCTTGTATTGGCCGACACGGGCTTCGGGGTACACCTCCACATACCCCGAGAAGCTGAAGTCGGCCTCCGGGTTGAAGCGATCCAGAAGCTGCTCCACCTTGTCGTCCAGCTCGAAGCGGCTGATGGGATGCAGTTGGGTGTCCTTGAGCGCCTGTTGGATGGCCTCGTTGATCAGGTCATCGACGGCACTGGCCATGACGCGCTCGCGGCCCACCTGGCGTATCACCAGGTTGCGGGGAGCTTTGCCCTTGCGAAATCCGGGGATCTGGATATTCCGCTCCAGTTGGCGCAAGGTTTTTTCGTAGGAGCGCTTAACCTGGTCGGCTTCTACCACGATCTTGAGGCCAACCCGGCTGCCAGGACGTTTTTCTTGTGTGACCTGCATAGGAAGTGATGGGCTAGTGGAAGAGGCAAGCAGAATTTCAATTTTACCCCAACTGCTTGGAGATCGACGGGATCCATTCGGAACAGTTCTAGGCAGGGGATCCCTCTGTGGTGACTTCCTTAACGTCCTGAATGTCTTCCTGGGGCTCGGCACGCTTGCTGGGGGGCAGTTGCTTGACTTTGGCTTCCAGCTCCACCACCATTTCCTTCAGCTCGCTAATGGTGACTTCCTTTTCTTGCAACTGCCGATTTTTCTCGCGGGCTTCGATGCTGAATTGGAGACGCATCCAGAGGCTATAGAGCCAGGCAAGGGCGGCCCCGATCCCGGCAGAGGCCAACAGTTCGATCGCCAGCGGGCTTTCAACGCTGACGCCGGGGGCAAAGGTAATCGTGACCGGGCTGGCGTTTTGCATGGCGAAAAGAGCGATTCCCAGGAGGGCCGAGAACAGGATCAGGTAGTTGAACAGTCGCATGCTTTTCTCCTCAGAGGGATCCACGACGGCTTGCCAGCACCAGAATACCCACAAACGGGGGTTGATTTGTTGGCCCAAGAGATCTCAGAAGAACCAGCCATAGCTGTGTAAGCCTTTGCCCAGAAAGTTCACCCCCAGATAACACACCCAAACCACCCCAAAGCCCAAGCTGGCCAAGAGAGCGGGGCGCTTGCCCTGCCAGCCTTTGGTGATGCGGGCGTGCAAATAGGCGGCAAAGACCAACCAGGTGATCAAGGCCCAGGTTTCTTTGGGATCCCAGCTCCAGTAGGTGCCCCAGGCTTCGTTGGCCCAGACGGCGCCGGCAATGATGCCGATGGTCAGCAGCGGGAACCCCAGCCCGATTAGCCGGTAGCTGGTGTTGTCTAAGATTTCCGCCAGGCTCAGCCGTTGCAGCGGGATCCCTTCGGGTGCCGGTTGGGGAGGGGGTTCAGCCGGTCGGGGGGAGCGGATCCCGGCGTAGACCAGTTCTGCAGCGGGCGATGGCAGGGTGGCTTCTGTCCATTCGGGGTGGGTTGCAGGCTGGGAGGGTCCAAATTGCAGGCCGAGGGAGTTGCCCTTTAACTGAACTTCCTGGCCGCGGGTGACGATGAGAAAAGCGATGGCCAAAAGGGATCCCACCAAGAGGGCTGCATAGGCCAGAAGCATCACCGTTACATGCATCATCAGCCAGTTGGATTGCAAAGCCGGCACCAGTGGCTGGGCCTCCTGCATATCTGCCGGCAGGGCCAGGGCGGCAAAGGCCACAACGCCCGTCGCCAGCGGGGCGGTCGTCACCCCCACCCAACGGCTACGAGTCCAGTGGAGAGCCAGCAGATGCAAGGCGGTGATCCCCCAGGCCAAGAAAAACAAAGACTCGTACAAGTTACTCAAGGGGAAATAGCCGGCATCGATCCAGCGGGCCGTCAGCAGGGCGGCGATCGTCAAGTTCGCCCCGATCATCCCCGCCAAGCCCAGCTCCGACAGAAGCTGCACCTGGGGAAACGCTGCCCCGCCCCAATAAAACAGCATGGCCCCTAAGCAAACGGCAAAGGCCACGTTGTTGAGCAAAGCCTGCCACTGAGCTAGATCCAGGCCTGCAAGGGCCGTTATCGCCAACACAGCCATACCTGACCTCAGAAGTTCTCCTGACCTGGCTTGGGCCAGACCGCTGATCCCATTCTAGGGCGGGGGAGGGGATCTTCCCCAAAGGACACATGCTGGTAATGTGGGGATGGCTTATCTGCAGCTCGGCAGGATACCGAAAGTGTTGGGATGTGAGGCTCATGCAAAGACACGCGGGAAAGGCCAGAACCTGGAGATGGGGATGGTGGATGGCTCTGGTGGCGGCTCTTGTGCTGGTCGCTTGCGCTGGATCCCCGCTTGAACAGCCCCAGGAACAGCTACCTCAGCTCGAGCGGGTACCGGTGCCGCCGGAGATCGCCAAGCTGGATGCCTACTTGGAGCACTGCCGTCCGCGAGTACAGATCCTCAGCCCCCAACCCGGAGAGGTGTTGTCGGAGCGGCAAGTAACCGTTCGCTTTGCGGTGCAGGGGTACCCGCTCTTTAAAGATCCGCAACTGGGCCTTGGCCCCCATCTGCACGTGGTGCTGGACAACCGGCCCTATATCGCCCATTACGACGCCGATGCTCCCCTCGTTTTCGAAGATTTGGAGCCGGGATCCCATACTCTGCGGGTGTTTGCCGGCAAGCCCTGGCACGAGAGCTTTAAAAACTCCGAGGCCTACGCCCAGGTCAGCTTCCACGTGCTCGCCTCCACACCGGAATATGTGCCGCAACCGCAGTTGCCCCTGCTCACCTACAACCAGCCCAGCGGCAGCTACGGTGCCGAGCCGATCTTGGTGGATTTTTGGCTGGCCAACGCCCCGGTGCGCGAAAGTTTGCTGACCGACCTGCCGCGGGATTGGCGCATCCGCTACACCCTCAACGGCCAGTCCGGCCTGCTGGATCGCTGGGAGTCTTTTTACTTGAAGGGCTTGAGGCCCGGTCGCAACGTGATGGTGGTGGAGCTGGTGGACAGCAAAGGGGATCCCATCCGCAATGTGTTCAACAGCGCTGCCCGCGAGATCACCTACACCCCCGGGGGCCAAGACACGCTCTCCAAGCTGATCCGCGGCGAGCTGAAAGCGGAAGAGGCCCTGGCCATTGTGCAGCCTCAGCCCACGCCGACCCCAACACCCACCCCCACAACACCAACCCACCCCGCGCAGAGCCACAGCCCCGAGTCGCCCGCGGCCGGGCACAGGCACGGCGC
>NZ_JANSHP010000068.1:0-8326 GCF_047502605.1 Synechococcus sp. RC10A2 | reverse complement strand
TCTTTGCGGCGGCGCGGCGGGCGGGCGCGGCGTCGGCGTGTCGGGACGTGCCCGAGACGGCGTGCCCGGCGGCCTCGGTGTTGGTGTGGGGGTCGGAGTTGGCGTGGGCGTGGCAACCGTGAGAGGATCCCTTGAGGAAGAGCCGCAGGCAGCCATCAGCCCGGCCAGAGCGGCGGCCAACACTGAGGAAACAAGGGAAACACGCCAACTGGTTGGGAAGTTGCGGTCAGACATTCTCAAATCTCCAGCGAAGGATCAGCAAGAATTGGGGTAGCGGTTGCAGTCTTGGTTCGGCGCCGGCCAGCTCAGGGGAACTAACGGGTATTATTCCCCAACCCTGGCCGAGAAGGAAGGGGATCCACGGCTCTGGGCCTAGTCTTGGCTCATAAGGTAGGTAATGGCGCGGTTTTGCTGCTCAACCACCTGGCGCAGCTCGGCAATGCTGGCCCGCAGCTCAGCGATGGACTCCCTAGTTTGGGCAATGGCTGCAAAAACTTGCCCAATGGCCTCTGTGTTCTGGGCGGTGGCTGCAAAAAGACGCTCGATGGCTTCTGTATTCCGGGCAGTGGCCTGGGCATTGGCCAGCGTCTGCTGGGCCAAGACCTCCAAGATAGCCTCCACCCGCTCCAACCGCTCCGACATGGGGTTTCTCGGCAGCTTAGGATCCCATTCTATTAGCACCCCCGCCAGCTTGGTACTGCCGCGGCAAACCATTGTACGTAGCAGCGAGCCCAGGACTGGAAAAAAAGGGAGAGACCCAGGCCTCTCCCTTAGCTGAGCTAACACAAAGATAAGATCACCTACTAATTTGTGACTGGTGTAGTGGAAGAACCAAAGGTATTGCCACTACCAGTAGCGTATTGGTTAATCAAGGTAATGGGAGCACCATTAGACTTGATACCTATTGCATCACTGATGGTGAGCTGGAACTGGTTGTTAGCAATTTGCTGCGGAGTTGCACCAAGACCAGGAGGACCAGCAATTTCAACAACGGGCTCGCCGCTTACGTTGTAACCCTTGAAAATGTTCCCTGTCAAGATTATCGAGCCACTGGTGGCGGTACTGTTCACGGCGCGACTGGAAGTAGCAGTAGTGTTATTCAAGTCAATGGTGCTGTTCTGGACGACCAGGGCACCACCCCCATGATTGACAACAGTCACTGCGTCAGTAGAATTGGCTGTTATCCGCTTAAGGTCGCTGCCTATGATGGTAACGCCGTTAGTACCGGCATCTACAACCTTTAGACTGGCTGCAGTGGTATCGAAGTTAACTTTACTGTTAATAATCTGAGCACCCGCAGCGGTAGCCTCAATGCATTTGCCACCAGTGTCAATTTTACAACTGAAAGTCACACCATCAAGCGTTCCAGCCAATTCGATAATGGCTGTTGTTGCTGCACTCGCATTCGCTACAACTGTGGAGTTCTTGAGGGTTCCTTTTCCTTTAACAATAAGCAGGTCATTAGTATTGGAAAGATTAAGTGTGATGGTCGAATCTGTAACAGTAGCTCCATCAGCTACCGTTACCTGCTCAGCGCCACCACCGTCTTTAACGATCAGCTTGCTCGCATTGCCTTTAATGGTTAAGTTGTTGCCATTGAGGTTAATCTTGATGTCGTTCACCGTGACTGCTGAGCCGAAGGTAAGGGCTCCTCCTAGGTCCACCTTTGCCAACCCATTGGCTGCGGCTGGCTCCGGTTGAATTGTGATTGTCCCGTTGTTGACAGCATTAAAGACTCCCGACAGGGTCTCAGCACCACCACCAACAACTTTGAGGATAACTGGCAGGTTTGGCGTAGCCTGCTGCAAGATATTGGCAGTCGTGAAGGCAGTTGCAAATTTGGCAGGCGTAAGGGGACTGGATCCATCTCCTGTTCCATTCGGCAGCACAAAGATAGTCTTGGGAGCCACGGGTGGTCCTGCCGTAATGGTGGCCTTCACCGTCTTGCTGGCGATAGTAGCCGGGTAGTTGGTGGCCGTCGTGGTAGCAGCTCGCTCAATAGTGATGGTGGACTCACCAACACCCACCCCTGTTACGGTTATCACCTGAGGCGCCGTGTTCCCCTCGGGGAAGGTCAGAGTTGGCAGGTTAACCGTCGCCACCGTTGGCTTGTTGGATACCACACTGACCACTAGGTTGCCATTGAGCGGGGGCTGCGTAGGGGCTACTGAGAAGGTTACCGTCGAGCCCACCTGGGTAGAAACCTCTGTTGGCTCAACCACCAGTCCTGCCGCCACTGGGGGCTCCACCTTCACCGGCACGGTGACCGGCGGCACTCCCGCGTAGTTGGTGGCTTCATTGGCACCCGCAACTGTAACTACAATGCTGGCCGTGCCAGTAGCCACACCTGAAACAGTTACCTGCTGAGCACCGGTGCTGCCCACCGGGAAGGTCAAGGTAGAAGAGCCGGCAATGGAGGCGATGGTGGAATCCGTGCTCACCACGCTCAGCACCAGCTTGCCACCCGCTGGGGCTACATTGGGCTTGATGTTCAAGGTAGCCTTAGAAAGAGCCGGAAGGGTTAAGCTGCTGGGAGTAACTACAATAGAAGGAGTAGGCGTCGGAGTTGGAGTGGGGGTCGGGGTCGGTGTTGGTGGAGTCTTGAAGAAGGTATCCAACTGAGTTTGAGTAACGCTTACCCCCGGAATCTTCAGGGTGCCGGATACAAAAGCGTTGACCTTGGCCGCGTCTACACCCACAGTGGACACGGCAAACAAAATGGCGGCATCCTCGCAGTTGACAACTCCGTTGCCGTTGAAGTCGGAGATGGCCGGCTTGAGAGGGTCACCTAGCCCGGTGACATCGCTGGCCGTAATCGGCCCGGCTTTCAGGGTGGTGTTGACGAAGCTGACGATCTTGGCAGCGTCGCCGGTGTTGAGGGTGCAGGCGGCAAAAAGCACTGCCGCATCCTTGATGGTGACTGAGGTCTTTACCCCGTCGTAGTAGAAGGAGAGGCCCTCGGCAACGGGAGCAGCGGTTTCGGGAACTTGAGCCGAGATGGTGGAAGGAACCTGCGTAACGGTAGGCGTGTCGGCAGAGCAAGCGGCTACCACCCCGGTTAGAGAAGAAGCCAGCGCCAAGGAAGCCAGCGTGGAACGCAAGCTGTGCTTGAGGTTGCGGTTAGACATCATCAATCTCCAAGAAGAAAGGCTCTACAACTGGTTGAAGCCTTGGCAAGCGCAGCTCAACTCACTACAGGGAAACCCACAAAGGCCTAGCTGCTAGTAGTATACCCATGCAGAAGCCAAAAAGTACAACAGGGAAACCAATCGAACGAAGAGATGCGCAAGCCAGGCGAGCTGGAGAAAGCGACCTGCCACCACCAAGCAACTCCGTCAGCCCAATAGCAGCAGGCCGCCGTTGCCAGACTAGACAAGAGCTAGTTCACGGTAATGGCAGGCCCGAAGTTGAAGTAGGTGGTGCTGCCAGGGTTAGTGGTGTTGTCAAAGGTGCTAATGGTAGTACCGCCAACCGTAATCGGCCTAGGTGAAGGAATGGCGGGAGTCACCCGGATCTGGCCGCCAAAGGGGATGGTGAATGGGCCTGGGAAGGTAGCCTCATTTCCAGATACGGAGGTGGAAGTGGTGATGACCGGAGCACCGCCTGGCCCCGTCACCGTCACCGTCGCGCCGGCAGGCAGGCCTGGGATAGTGATCGTCACACCGGCAGGCGGAGGCGTAGGCGTGGGAGTAGGCGTTGCCGGTGGCGCACCGCCGGGCTGGAACTGCAGACTGGCCCCTGGGCCGAAGCCCACTGCCGAGCAGAGGGCATCCGACGCCACGCCAAAGACAGTAGAGGTGAAAGGAGCTGATGGCGTGCTATCCAAGAAGTTCAGAAGGTTGCCCGAGGCTCCCGCCAAGCTTTCTTGGCGACCGCACACGGCAAAGCCAGGGATGGGCGTGGGCGTGATGGTGTTGTTGAAGAAGGCCTTGAGAATGGTGCCTTCTCCGCCCAGGGCCCCCGCCGCGGTTGGCGTGAGGTCAACGTCGGGACGAGCGTAGACAGCCAGAGTGCCCTGCGGCGGCAGGTTGAAGGTGTTGCCCGTCACCGAAGCTGTGGCAAAAGGAGCCAGAGTTCCCGGTGCCTGAGTCTGCCGATCCACAATGGCCGCAATGAAGGTCGGGCTGCCGATGGAAGGCTCAAAGCGGTTCTCGCGAATGGTTACCGTGTTGGGCTCAGCCGACACCACATGCACGCCGGCAACTGTGAAGCCACGCAACAGGTTCTTGTAAACCTCCGCCTGCGAGAAGTCGCAGACTTGCACAGAGACGTAGGGATCTGACTGAGTGGGCCGCGTGAAGTCGTTGAAGGAGACTTTTACGTTGCGGGTGGTGAGGTTGGCTAGGTCACACTCGCCAATGGCTACTTGGTAAGGTGCAGCCGGCCCAGCAGCGTCCGGATCTGGGGAAATGCCAGTAATCCGGAAGCCGTTGCCCTCCGTTCCGCCCAACGTGGCATCAGCGGCCAGGATCTTGACCGAACGCACCGTGCTCGTGCCGTCAATGGAGTTCAAGGTCAAGCCGGGCCTGTCGGCAGGCAGAAGAATCTCGCCCTCAGCCACAAAGTCTCCAGGACCAGCCGTTACCGTTGGGTTGGGACCGGCCACTTCGGCAATCGCGCGGGTGATGGAGAGGTAAACGTTGCTGGTGTTGCTGTTAAACACCAAGCCCGTGTTTCTAGCAACGATGTCACGGCGCTCCGCGGCATTCAGCCCACTACCCCGCTCGTCGCGGATGGCATAGACGTTGGCCGTCGCAGTTCTGATGGCGTTGCCGGCAAAGGTCACCAAGCTCAGCCCTGTAACGGCAGGCTCAATGAAAATAGCCGCCGAGCCCGCACCCACGTCCTGGGGCACAAAGTTAATCAACTGGGTTGTGACCCCATCAGGAGCAGCCGTGTAGCCCAAGAAGATGTTGTTGGTCTCCACCCGCAGGTTGATGCCTGCGTTGTCGCCGGCAATGCGAATACCCGCTGAGTTAGCTGCGCCAGCCACAAAGAGGTTGGAGCGGGTTACTGTCAGGTTCTTAGAGGTGACGCCAGCAGCAGCTGAGCCAAAGCCAATGGCTACCCCACGGGAAGCTCGAGGGGCTCCTGTGGGGAAGAGAACGATGTCAACGCCCGTAACAGTAACTTCTGTGGCCCCCTCAGCGTTAATGCCGTACTCAATCGGTTCCAGGGAGCGGGTGTTGAGAATGCTGAAGTTCTCCAGAACAACGCCACTGGCATTGCTAGTGACCTGAACAGGAGCGCCGCTCTCTGCACCCACCACAATAGCATCGCCCACCAAGCCAGTGGCACCGCGCACCCTAACGTTGCTGCGGTCGATCACGATGTTCTGGCGATAGACGCCTGGCTCCAGGACAAGCGTGAGAGGCTGGGTGCGATCAGAAGTGGCGATAATCCGGTTAATGTCGGTTTCGGGCGTAACTCTAACTGTTCCTGCTGGCGGGGTTGGCGTGGGAGTCGGCGTAGGAGTTGGTGCTGGGGGAGGCGGGGGCGGCGGTGGCGGAGGCACCGGCACAGTTGGGCTAGTACTGCTTTCACCGCAGCCCGTTAGAATCACGGGCAAGAGCACCACGGCAGACGCCAAGGTCAGAGAACCAAGTGACTTCAGCAGCCACCTCTGCATTGTTCCGTTCATTTTTCTCCTCTTAACCAAAAAAGTAGGGTTCGGCTGAACACTTCCCTTACCTTACCCGATCACCTGACCTGAAGCAACTCAAGGCCTCAGGCTCGACGGTCGGGTGGGAGACGCATACACGCCTGTTCGGCGCTTGCTCTAGCTACTCCGTAAATCATACCGTCAGATCTGCCCAACTTGGCAAGTCTTGCCCTTTTTTTCTGGGATCCCTGAGGGCCTGGCCAAGGCCGAGCCCTGCCCCCACAGAGTGGCCCTGCCGAAGGAAGGCTCTGGAGGGGCGGGTGATCCCTTTGTAAAAAATCCGAAGATCTGCCTACTTCCTTACCAAATAGTGCTTGATCCGGGGCAGAAGGGTGGCAGGATGAGGAGTGGATGTTTTTTCTGGAGATCCAACCAGGATGGCTGTCTACAAAGTTCGGTTGATCAACGAAGAGCGGGGCTTGGACGTCACCATCGATGTGCCGGACGACGAGTACATTTTGGATGTGGCGGAGGAGCAAGGGATCGACCTGCCCTACTCCTGCCGCGCCGGAGCCTGCTCGACCTGTGCTGGCAAGCTGGTGAGCGGCACGGTGGATCAAAGCGATCAATCCTTCCTGGATGACGATCAGATCGAGCAGGGCTATGTGCTGACTTGCGTGGCCTACCCCACCTCCGACTGCACCATCATCACCCACCAAGAAGAAGCGCTGTACTGAGCCCTCACCTCCGATCCCTCACCCCTGGCCCCTCTCCCATAGGGAGAGGGGTTTTTGTTTTGGGTGGTTCTTTCCGGCAGCCTCAAGCGCTGTGCGCCGCCGGCGGCCCTCACCCCCAGCCCCTCTCCCAGCCCAAGCGCTCCGCGCCGCTAACGCGACCACCCCCAGCCCCTCTCCCTGAGGGAGAGGGGAGTAGGATTTTTTTATCCTCTGTAGAACTTTTTGACGATGACCCCAGAACAAGAAGAGTGGTTAATCCGAGCTGTCCAGGAGCTGCAGGCTGCCCAAAAAGAGCTGCAAGCTGCCCAGCAGGAGCTGCGCCTTGTCCAGCAAAACCAGGAGGTTTTGATTCGAGAGCTGCAAGCGGGCCAGCAAAATCAACAGGTTCTGATTCAGGAAGTGCGCGAGGGGCAGGCGATGCTGGCGCAGTTTTTCCGCGAGGCGCTAGATCGCTTTGACGAGCGCACCCGCGCTATTGAACGCCGCACCGAAGCCCTGGAACGGCGCACAGAAGCCTTGGAACGGCGCACGGAAGCCCTAGAGCGCCGCACTGATGAGATGGCAGCGGAGATGAGGGATCTGCGCCGCGATTTTTTGGAACGGCGGTAGCAGCCTCAAGTGCTCCGCGCCGGCCCTCACCCCCAGCCCCTCTCCCTGAGGGAGAGGGGGGTTAGGATGGCAGCAGAGCAGCCTTTGGAGGTGGCTGTGGCTTTGACGATCGGATCCGTTTCTGCTTCTGGATCGACAACGGCTCGCCTGAGTTTGGCAGAGTACCTCAAGTATTCCGATGGCGGCGATACCCGCTATGAGTTGGTGGCGGGGGAGTTGGTGCCCATGGCCCTTCCAACCGGACGGCATGTCCAGATCCAAAAGTTTCTCAGCCAGGTTTTTGAGGCGGAGATCGCCAGACGGCAGTTGCCTTGGACAACAATCCAGGGCGGCCTGGGGATCCAGTCGCCGCGGGGCAACCGCTGGGAAACGGTGCGGATCCCGGATGTGGTGGTGCTGCCTTTGGAGCAGTGGCAGGAGATGGGATCCCGAGAGGCTTTGATTCGCTTGGAGGATCCGCCGCCGCTATTGGTGGTGGAGGTGGTGAGCGAATCCAGCCGGGCGGCGGACTACCGGGCCAAACGGGCGGAATACTGCGTTTTGGGCATCGGCGAGTATTGGATTGTGGATCCTTTGGAAGAGAAGGTGAGCCTGCTGCTGTTGCACGAGGGCTGGTACGACCTGCTGGAGCTGAAGGGATCCGAGGGGGTACCTTCGCAGGTTTTTGTGGGGCTAGAGTTGCAGGTGGGGGAGATCTTGGCTGCCGATTCAGGTTATCCTGGTAGAGCTACGGGGAGTTAGCTCAGTTGGTAGAGCGCTGCGATCGCACCGCAGAGGTCAGGGATTCGAGTTCCCTACTCTCCATTGAGGTTTTGGATTTGGATCCCTTGCCCCCGATCCCTCTCCCAGGAGGAGAGAAGAGTTAGTGGTGGTAGGATTTCCTTAATTCTGTAGTGTTTCAGTAACCATGACGCCCGAGCAAGAACAGTGGCTGATTCAAGCCATCCAAGAGTTGCAAGCCTCCCAAAGAGAGTTGCAAGCCTCCCAAAGAGAGCTGCAAGCCTCCCAAAAAGAATTGCAAGCTGCCCAGCAGGAGCTGCGTCTTGTCCAGCAAAACCAGCAGGTTTTGATTCAAGAGCTGCGGGAGGGACAGGCGATGCTGGCGCAGTTCTTTCGCGAGTCAATGGATCGGTTTGACGAGCGTACTCGGGCCATCGAACGCCGCACAGAAGCACTGGAACGGCGCACTGACGAGATGGCCCGAGAGATGCGGGAGATGCGGCAAGAGATTCGGGATCTGCGCCGCGACTTTTTGGAACGGCGGTAGCTTGGGCCCAAGCGCTCCGCGTTGCTAGTGTAACCATCCCCGGATCCTTCTCCCAGGAGGAGCATGACTCTAGTCAATAATAAGCTCAACTATACTGAAAATAATGTATAA